>QKII01000097.1 GCA_003249625.1 Propionivibrio sp.
ACCTCTCCAGAATGGGAGTCAATCATGAAAATGGTTACCGCAATAATCAAGCCGTTCAAGCTTGACGAAGTGCGTGAAGCATTGTCCGCCATCGGCGTGCAGGGCATCACCGTCACCGAGGTCAAGGGGTTCGGGCGTCAGAAAGGGCACACCGAGCTGTATCGGGGCGCCGAATACGTCGTCGATTTTCTGCCCAAGGTGAAGATCGAGGCCGCGATACAGGACACGATCCTGGATCAAGTGGTCGAGGCCATCGAGAAATCGGCCGGTACCGGCAAGGTCGGTGACGGCAAAATCTTCGTTTTCGACCTCGAACAAGTCATCCGCATCCGCACCGGTGAAACCGGTGAGGAAGCACTGTAAGGAGAAAGCTATGAGACATTTCTTCGCCATGCTCGCCGTGCTCGGCGCCGTAGCCTTCGGAAGCCCCGCCTGGGCGCAAGACAAGGCCGCAGAACCCGCAGCCACAGCGCCAGCAGCAACAGCTCCGGCCGCGGCAACCGCTGCAGCCCCGGCCGCTGCGCCCGAGGCCGCTCCGGCGGCAACCCCCGTTCCCGACAAGGGCGATAACGCCTGGATCATGATGAGCGCAGCATTGGTCATCCTGATGTCGATCCCCGGTCTGGCCCTGTTCTACGGCGGTCTCGTCCGCACCAAGAACATGCTGTCGGTGCTGATGCAGGTTTTCGTCATCTTCTCGCTGATCACCGTGCTCTGGGTAGTCTACGGCTACTCGCTGGCCTTTACGGAAGGAGGCGCCTTCTTCGGTACGCTCGACAAACTGTTCCTGAAGGGCATCACGCCGGAGTCAGTCGGCGCTACCTTCAGCAAGGGCGTGGTGATTTCCGAACTGGTCTTCGTGATCTTCCAGGGCGCCTTCGCGGCGATTACCTGCGGTCTGATCGTCGGCGCCTTTGCCGAACGTGCCAAGTTCTCGGCGATCCTCGCGTTCATGGTGATCTGGTTCACCTTCTCCTACGTGCCGATGGCGCACATGGTGTGGTACTGGGCCGGTCCGGACGCCTACGTTGATGCAGCTGCGGCAGAGGCTGCGGGCAAGACGGCAGGTTTCCTGTTCCAGAAGGGGGCGCTTGACTTCGCTGGCGGTACCGTCGTGCATATCAACGCCGCCATCGCAGGTCTGATTGGTTCGATCATGATTGGCAAGCGGATCGGTTACGGACGTGAGTCGATGGCGCCGCACAGCTTGACCTTCACCATGATCGGTGCCTCGCTGCTGTGGTTTGGCTGGTTCGGTTTCAACGCCGGCTCGGCACTTGAAGCCAGCGGTGGTTCGGCTCTGGCAATGGTCAATACGTGGGTTGCTACAGGTTGCGCGACGATGTCCTGGATGCTGGTCGAATGGATGCTGAAGGGCAAGCCCTCGATGCTCGGTGCAGCGTCCGGAGCGGTTGCCGGCCTAGTCGCGATCACCCCGGCCGCCGGTTTTGTTGGCGTCGTTGGCGCCATCATCATCGGTCTGCTGGCCGGCGTGATCTGCCTCTGGGGTGTCAATGGCCTCAAGCGCATGATCGGTGCAGATGACTCGCTCGACGTCTTCGGTGTGCATGGCATTGGCGGTATCCTCGGTGCGATCCTGACCGGCGTGTTCTGCGATCCTTCGCTGGGCGGTACGGGTGTCTATGACTACGTCGCCAACGCTGTCGGCGAATACGACATGGCCGCGCAAGTCATGAGCCAGGTCTGGGGCGTGCTGACTGCCCTTGTCTGGTCTGGCGTTGTCTCCGTGGTTGCCTACAAACTGGTCGATGTGTTCATCGGTCTGCGCGTTCCGGAAGAAGAAGAGCGCGAAGGTCTCGATATCACTTCCCACGGCGAATCGGCCTACCACTACTGATTTCGATCCTCCTCGAGTACCCCCTTCGGGCGCCCTTGTGGCGCCCGTTTTTTTTAAACGCTTTCGTCCACACCCAGTTCAGCGGCGACAACGTCCCGGGCTGTACGCCAGCCATTGCGGTGGTGGGCGCGGAGCATCTCGCGCAACAGGGGGCCATCGCGCTCCTGTAATGCCAAAAACATCTGATCGTGTTCCGCGATCGCGCGTTCCCAGCGTGCATGCTGGCGGTTCCCGGCGTAGCGATAGCGCTTGATGCGCGCACATTCGGCGGCATATACGCGAGAGAGCTCACGATTGCCGGCGGCATCGACGAGCATCTGGTGAATGCGCTGATTGGTCTCGAAGTAGTCCATCAGGCGATCGTCACGGAAACATTCGTGCATATGGCGATGGAGCGCATCCATGGCAGCAAGTTCTGCGTCGCTGATGCGCTGGCACGCACGCTCCACGGCGAGACTTTCGAGGCCGATGATCAGTTCGAGGATGTCCTCGACGTCGTTAACGCTTAGCGCCGTGACCGTCGCGCCACGGTTTGGCGAGATGGTTACCAGCCCCTCTGCAGCGAGTACTTTTAGCGCTTCGCGCAATGGGGTGCGTGACAGGCCGTGCACGTACTCGCCGAGTTCGCGTTCAGAAAGGCGCTGGCCCGGACGCAGGTCGCCAGCGATTATCAATTGCCGCAGACGGTCTGCTGCGAGTTGGGTGCGGCTGCCATGCGGGTTTTCAATCATGACGGTTGAGAGAAGGTCTGTCGGTTGAAATGCAAAATGGCGCGTGAGTAGGCGGCGCGTGGAATAGTATTGCACGCAATGGCCGGATTGCCGGGTACGGATCCCTCCTCTCCAGGTACAAAGGTCGGTATGAACCATCCCGACTACGTCTCCGTCGTTCGGCTATCCGTTGAAATCGGTGTGGTCAGCAGTGGTGGCTTCGGTCTGGGTCTCGCTGCCCAGGGCTTCGTGTGCGTCGCCGGCGACCTCAGCCCCGCCCGGGATGCAGGGGAGTACATCAGTGACCGTTGCTTGGCCACGATTGTGACTCTGGAGATCATCGTGGAATCGAGGGGCAAGCCGGATGCCAGCGTGCGCCCCCGTCGCATTGATGGTGTAATGGCCAAACAGCTACCGGCTTTAGAACTGCTCGCGATGCACTGTCAGCAGTACGAGCACCATTTTGAAAACTTCTTAGTCGAAATAGGTTCGCGCCGCCGAAAAGCGTTGTGCATAGTAACGGGCGGTGAGCTGATCGATGCGCACCCGACCATTGGTCGACGGCGCGTGCACGAAGCGCTCGTCACCGATGTAGATGCCGACATGGGTAAAGGGCGCATTGCGCGTGTTGAAGAAGACCAGATCGCCGGGGCGTAGATCGTCGCGATCGATCGGTTTTCCCTGACGGGCGATGTCGGCGGCGCTGCCGTTGAGACGGAGGCCGGCGGCGCGGTTGAAGACGTAGGAGACCATGCCGCTGCAGTCCAGGCCCGCCTCTGGGTTTTTGCCGCCGAAACGGTAGCCGGTGTCGATCAAGCCGAGTGCGTAAAGCGTCACTTCGAGGGCGGAACCGCTGGCCGCCGGGCGGGAAGACGCAGCAGTCGGCGCCTTGGTGGACGTCGGGGGCAGGCTGCTACAGGCGGCCAGCAGAAGGGCCAGCACGCAAGTAATGGTCGTTGCGCGTCTCATCATGCCTGACACTATAGCGGCTCGCGCCGGGAAGTGCGAGGCCAGGCGAGGCGCTGCTACAGCAACACGATGTCGTATTGCTCCTGCGAATAGCTCGGTTCCGCCTTTAGCGAGATCGGTTTCTCGATGAAATCGGAGAGCATGGCCAAGCCTTGCGATTCCTCGTCGAGAAAGATGTCGATGACCGGTACGCTGGCGAGAATACGGAATTCGCGCGCATTGAACTGGCGCGCCTCGCGCAGCAGTTCGCGCAGGATTTCATAGCATACCGTGCGTGCCGTCTTCACTTCGCCGCGACCGTTACAGGTCGGGCATTCTTCGCAGAGCACGTGCGCCAGCGACTCGCGCGTGCGCTTGCGCGTCATTTCGACGAGGCCGAGCGCGGTAAAGCCGTTGACCGTCAGTCGCGTATGGTCGCTGGCCAATGCCCGATTGAATTCCTCGAGCACGGCGGCGCGGTGTTCGTCGCTGTCCATGTCGATGAAATCGATGATGATGATCCCGCCGAGGTTGCGCAGGCGCAGTTGGCGGGCGATCGTATGCGCCGCTTCGAGATTGGTCTTGAACACCGTTTCGTCGAAGTTGCGCACGCCGACGAAGCCGCCTGTGTTGACGTCGATGGTGGTCATCGCCTCGGTTTGATCAAAGATCAGGTAGCCCCCGGACTTGAGGTCAACACGGCGGGCCAGCGCTTTCTGGATTTCCTGCTCGATACCGTAGAGGTCGAACAGCGGACGTTCGCCGATGTAGTGATTGAGCAGCGGCAGCACGGCCGGCGTGTATTCCTTGGCGAATGACGAGAGCTTCTGGAAGTTCTCGCGCGAGTCGATGACGATGCGTACCGTGTCGGCATTGACGAAGTCGCGCAGTACGCGCAGGCCAAGCGACAGCTCGCGATAGAGGATCCCCGGCGGGGCGACATTCTTCGACTGCAGCTGGATGTCGTACCAGAGCTTGCGCAGGTACTCGATATCGTTGGCCAGTTCCTCGTCGGAGGCGCCTTCGGCCATCGTCCGCACGATGTAGCCGCCCTGCTCGGTCGGTGGCACCAGGCGGGCGAGCTGTTCGCGCAGCACCTCGCGTTCGGCCTCGTTCTCGATGCGCTGGGAGATGCCGATATGCTTTTCCTGCGGCAGGTACACCAGCATCCGTCCGGCGACCGAGATCTGTGTCGACAGGCGCGCGCCCTTGGTGCCTATCGGATCCTTGATCACCTGCACGACGATGCTCTGCCCTTCGTGCAGGATGCGCTCGATCGGGCGCGCCGGCTCGCCGGGATTGCGTGGCTCCCAAATGTCGGCAACGTGCAGGAAGGCAGTACGCTGCAGGCCGACGTCGATGAACGCCGACTGCATTCCGGGCAGGATGCGCACGACGCGACCAAGGTAAATGTTTCCCACCAGCCCGCGGCTGGCATTGCGCTCGATGTGCAATTCCTGGACCACGCCCTGGTACATCACGGCGACGCGGGTTTCCTGCGGGGTGAAATTGATGAGAATGTCTTCGGGAGAGTTGTCCGACATGAGAAGGGTTGGAAAGCGGTTAGAATTCTTGGGTTGTGTTGAATTCTACCCGTTCCGCCGGAAAGCTCCATGCCCGTGTCACCTGCCCGTTCCGTCCCTGAATTGCTTGCTCCCGCCGGTTCGCTGGCGATGATGCGCAACGCCTTCGATTTCGGCGCCGATGCCGTCTATGCCGGCCAGCCGCGCTACAGCCTGCGCGTGCGCAACAACGAGTTCGGCAGCCTCGAACGGCTCGGTCAGGCCATCGCCGAAGCACATGGCGGCGGCAAGCTGTTCTACCTGGTCAGCAACGTCCTGCCGCACAACGCCAAGGTGCGCACTTATCTGGCCGACATGGCGCCGGTCGTTGCGCTGCGGCCCGACGCGCTGATCATGGCAGATCCGGGACTGATCGACCTTGTGCGTGAAAAATGGCCGGAAATGCCGATTCATCTTTCGGTGCAGGCCAATACCGTCAATTTCGCCGCCGTGCGCTTCTGGCGCAAGCTTGGCGTGACACGCATCATCCTCTCGCGCGAACTCTCTCTCGACGAAGTTGCGGAAATCCGCCAGGAATGTCCCGACACCGAGCTGGAAGTCTTCGTGCATGGCGCGCTGTGCGTCGCCTATTCGGGTCGCTGTCTGCTTTCAGGCTACTTCAACCGGCGCGATTCGAATCAGGGCACCTGCACCAACTCCTGCCGCTGGGACTACAAGGTGAAGCCTGCCGTAGAAGACGCGGCCGGCGACGTGACCTCGGCGCAAAAGGTCTGGTTGCTCGAAGAGAAGGAGCGCCCCGGTGAATTGATGCCGGTCGAGGAGGACGAACACGGCACCTACATCATGAATTCCAAGGACCTGCGCGCCGTCGAACACGTCCAGCGTCTCGTCGATATCGGCGTCGATTCACTGAAAATCGAGGGGCGCACCAAGTCGCCGTACTACGTCGCGCGCGCCGCACAGGTCTATCGCCGGGCCATCGACGACGCCGTCGCCGGTCGTCCCTTCGACCCGCGCCTGCTCGGCGAGCTGGAAGGGCTGGCCAACCGCGGCTATACCGCCGGTTTCTACCAGCGCCACCACGAATCGGAGATGCAGAACTACCTGCGCGGCCATTCAGAATCCGGACGCAGCCTGTACGTCGGCGACGTGATCGGCTGGGACGCCGAGCGCGGAATGGCGGAAATCGACGTGAAAAACCGCTTTGCCGTCGGCGACCGCCTCGAAGTCATTCACCCCACGGGGAACTTCGACCTGGAAATCGGGCGCATGGAGAACAGCGCCGGAGATCAGCTCTCCGTTGCGCCCGGCAACGGCCACCGCGTCTGGATTCCGCTGCCGCACGAACTTCCGGGGGCGCTACTCGCGCGCTATCTCTGAACGACGCAGCTACGCAGGACGGTCGAGTCGCGCGGCGACCGCCGCCACGCGCGCAGCGTGCAGGCGCTCGGGGATCTGTGCCTTGTCCTCGCAGTTCCTGGCGATGGTTGCGGCATCGACGGAAAGCATCGCTTCCAGCGCCGTTAGAAACAAGTCGGGCGCCGGCACGGGCTTCTCTTCCCAGCCGAGGCGACCGTGGAAATCGCAATCGCAGGCTTGCAACAACTGCCGGAAGCGTTCCGGACGGCGCAGCGCATCGGTACGTTCGAGAAGGCGGGCGATCGTCCCGGCGCGCATTTCCGGCCCCCGGCGGATGTCGCCGTGGTAGCGCGCCACCAGCACGGCGAGGTCGCGGCACTCGGAGGGCGCCTTGAGGTAAGCGCACACTTCCTCGACAAGTTCGACGCTTCGCGCCTCGTGGCCGGGATGCCGGGGCAGATCCTCCGCCGGCGTCGCGCCCTTGCCGAGATCGTGCAACAGTACGGCGAAGCGAACGGGCAGCGCGAAGCCGGCCTTGGCCGACTGGTCGAGCGCCATCAGCACATGCACGCCGGTATCGATTTCCGGATGATAGTCAGCCCTCTGCGGCACGCCGAACAGGCGGTCGAGCGCCGGCAGGATGCGCGTCAACGCGCCGCAATCGCGCAGCACGGCGATCATCCGCGACGGCGTACGTTCCATCAGCCCTTTGGCCAGCTCCTGCCAGACGCGCTCGGCCACCAGATGATCAACTTCGCCGTTATCGACCATGTGGCGCATCAGCACGACCGTTTCGGGAGCGATCGAAAAATCGGCGAACCGGGCGGCGAAGCGCGCCACGCGCAGGATACGTACCGGGTCCTCGACAAAGGCCGGGCCGACATGGCGCAGCATGCGCGCCTCGATGTCGGCAACGCCGTTGAACGGATCGATCAGGGCGCCGTCTTCGGCGCGGGCGATGGCGTTGATGGTCAGGTCACGCCGGGCCAGATCCTCTTCCAGCGTGACGTCCGGCGCGGCATGGAAGGAAAACCCCTTGTAGCCGTGCCCCGATTTTCGCTCTGTGCGGGCGAGAGCGTACTCCTCGTGTGTTTTCGGGTGCAGGAATACCGGAAAGTCCTTGCCCACTGGCCGAAAGCCGCGAGCCAGCATCTCGTCCGGCGACGCGCCGACCACCACGTAATCGTGATCCTGCACCGGTAGCCCGAGCAGGCCATCGCGCACTGCGCCACCAACCGTGAATACCTGCATCGACGCGTGCCGCTCAGTCGCGCTCGGCCAACGCGCCGGCACGCCATTCCTGCATTGCCGGCAGCGCTGCCATGGTCTCGAGCCATTGCCGCGATGCTTCGGGAAGTTCGACGTGGTAGGTCAGGAAACGCCAGACGACCGGCGCGTACATCGCGTCGGCAATGGTGAAGTGGCCGAAGAGGAACGGCCCCTTGCGTCCGAATTTCTGCCGGCATTCTTCCCAGATTGCGACGATGCGCGCGATATCAGCCGAGACTTGCGGCGTCGGCTCGGCGAACGGCTTGGAGGCTCGGACGTCCATCGGCATCCCCTCGCGAAGCGACGGGAAGCCGGCGTGCATCTCCGCGGAGATCGAACGGGCCGAGGCTCGCGCCTTGCGTTCCGAAGGCAGCAGCGTTGAGACCTTCTCGGCGAGGTATTCACAGATCGCCAGCGAATCCCAGACGACGACCTCGCCATCGATCAGGCACGGCACCTTGCCCGACGGCGAGTGTTTGAGAATCTCGCCTTTGGTCGCACTGGTGCGCAGGGGGATCAGGATTTCCTCAAAGTGCAGGCCGGCCTGCTTCATGGCCAGCCAGGGACGCAGGCTCCACGACGAATAGTTTCGGGTACCGATGACCAGTTTCATCATGATGAAAAACTCCAGAAATCAGGTCAGCGCCCGGAATGACGACGCAGTTCGTCCTGGCGTGACCTTGCAGAAAAAGGCTTCAGGTAGGTCGGCGCCACCGCCTCCAGCGACTGCGGCTGCCAGCCGGGGAAGTCGTGAAGGCCGTCGGTGATGCTATCCACCTGCAGGGACCGCAGATTGTCCGGGGACATCGGCGGCTTGGGCAGGGCGCCGAGTATACCGGCCTGCAGCCGGGCGAGAAAATAGGGAAGGGCGTAAATTGGTCGTGCATGGCCGGTAAGCTGGCCGACGTAAGCCACCAGGTCGCGCAGACGGTAACTGGTAGGCCCACCCAGTTCGTAAATTTTTCCGATGGTCTCGGTATTGCTCAAGGCGGCACAGAACGCATCGGCAACATCACCGACGTAGACCGGCTGGAAGCGGGTATTGGCGCCGGCTAGCGGCAGCAGCGGGAAAGCAGCAAGCAAGCCGGCGAACAAGTTCAGGAAGGCGTCGTTTGGCCCGAAGATGACCGACGGGCGGAACACCGTGACATCGAGTTCGTTCGCCGGGTCGAGGACGACGCCTTCGCCCGCCGCCTTGGAGCGCAGGTAGGCCGATGGCGCCTCGAGCGAGGCTCGCAGCGCGCTCATGTGAAGCAGGCGGCGCACGCCCGCCGTCTTCATCGCGGCGACGATCCGGCGCGGCAGTTCGACATGTGCGGCGGCAAATCGCTTGCCGTAGGGCCCCGTGCCGTCGCGGTCGTGCAGGATGCCGACGAGGTTGATGACCGCGTCGGCATCGCCGATCAGGTCGCCCAGCGTCAGCGGGTCATGAATGTCGGCGGCAAGCAGACGCAATTTGGGCAGCAAGGTCAGCGACTTGCGGCGTTCCGGACGACGTGTCGGCACCGTTACCTGCACGCCAAGCGCCGCCAGACGTCCGGCCAGACAGCTGCCGACAAAGCCGCTTCCTCCGAAAATCACCACCTTTGCAGGCATCATGCGCCACCTCCACCGGCGTAAGCCGGAAGCTCTCGCGTGACTACGGCAACTCCTCGGCCTTCGGCGTTGCGCGCGGGCCGATGATGCCGAGCCGCTCCTTCAGCGATTCGGGCCGGCCGTTGAACAGCACCGAGTAATAGACCGCGTTGCTCATCACCTTCTTGACGTAGTCGCGCGTTTCGTTGAACGGGATCGTCTCGGCGTAGACCGCGCCTTCCAGCGGGCGTTCGCCCATCCACTTGCGCGCGCGTCCAGGTCCGGCGTTGTAACCCGCCGAAGCGAGCACCGGGCTGTTGTCGAGGCTCTCCATGACCATGCGCATGTAGCTGGTGCCGAGCAGCAGGTTGGTTTCGGTGTCGTTGACCTGCCCGTGATGGTAGTCCGTCAGGCCAATCTTCTTGGCTACCCAGCGGGCCGTCGCCGGCATCAGCTGCATCAGCCCGGACGCGCCGGCCGACGAGCGGGCGTTGGTAACGAAGCGGCTCTCCTGACGCATCAGGCCATAGACCCACGCATCGTCGAGCGACTGGGTGCGCGCCGCCGGGCGTACCTGCTCGCTGAAGGGGGAGAGATAGCGCAAGGTGTAGTCGTGCTCGTCGCGAGTGCGGTCGGCGGCGGAAATCGCCCGGTCGTAGACTCCGGCGCGGTTGGCTACCGCAGCGGCGGCGAGCAATTCGCGGTCGTTCATTCCGCGCAAGGCCCAGTTCCATTCGCGGACGCCTTCAGTTCGCAGGTCGAGGCCGAACAGGGCCAGCGCGCGCTGGATGGCGGTACGTGATTCGATGGCAGCGATTTCCACCGCTGTCGGTGGCGTCGTCTGCGCTGGCGGCGTGACGGCTCGCCCGAGCTCCTCGTCGGCGAGATTGCCGTAGAAATGCGGTTGTCCGGCCACTTTCGCGAACAAGGCGTCGGCCTCCTCCGTGCGCCCGCCGGCACGGTAGGCACGTCCCAGCCAGTAGGTCCAGGTCGGTTGTTCGGCCAGCGACGGCGGCATCTTTTCGATGGTGGCGCGAACCGCGCCCCAATCCTGCGCACGCAGCGCGGCGCGTACTTTCCATTGCGCCACGTCGTCGGACATCGGCACGTCGCCGGCCTTCATGTACCAGTCGAGCGCGTCGACCATGTGCCGCTGCGCGGCCTGCCAGCCAATCTGGCTCCAGGCCCAGCCTTTCTCGCCGGGTTGCAGGCGAGACCCGACCCTCTCCAGTTGCTCGGCCGCCATGCGCGGATCGTTGCGCGCGACACGGGCGATCGCCAATGCGGCAAGCTCGCGATTCATGCGGCTGGCTGAGGGGTTGGTCTTGACCAGCCATTTCAGCGGTGAATCGGTTACCGTCCTCGCTGTCGCTGGATCGGGGGTCTGGCTCTGCGGCAGGTAGTTCATGGCATAGCGCGCGCCGGCGAGCCGGTTTGTTTCGATCAGGCGACGGATGCGTGCCCAAACGTCGTCGGCGAGCACGCGTTTCTCAAGAATCAGCGCTTCCAATACCGGATAGCACGCCTCGGGCGTGTCTGTGAGCGTCAGCCAAAGCGGCATGGCGTCGTCGAGCATCGTCGCATCGCCGCGCAACCGGCGGCTCTGAAGGGCGTAGCACTGCAGTTCCTGGTCGGGCTGGAGCAGGGCCGGGAACTCGGCGTCGAATATTGCCCACTGCTGTTGCTTGCCGAGCTGTTTCAGCCACTCGCCACGCATTTTCTCGGCCAGGTAGCTGCCGCGGTTGTCTGCAAGGAATGAACGCACCCGCGCCGGATCGACGTCGTTCTTCAGTTCGAGCTGCAGCCGCCAGTAATCGATGTACGACGCCAGCAGATGCCCTTGCACCATACCGCCAATGCGCTCAAGGCGCAGGCGATCGCCGGAACGGGTGGCATCACGCGCGGACAGGATCAGATCGTCGCCGGGAGCAGCACCGACCAGCGGGGAAAGGAGGGCGGAAAAGAGAAGCAGGAGGGCGGTGGTGCGGAACTTCATGATAAGCTGAAATACCCATAAATACTGGCTTTCAGCATACCACATGAGCGCCGACCGAACGCCTGAAACTGCCCTCGGGCACGCGCGCCACAGCGACTGGCGCAAGGAGCTGCGTCGCGACGCCATTGCTCGCAGGATGGCATTGAGCAAACACGAGTGTGGGCACAACGCCGAGGCGATCCGCCGTCATCTGCACCGTCATTTTCCGCAATTGGCTGCGCTGCGTGTCGGCTTCTGCTGGCCGGTGAAGAACGAGCCCGATCTGTGTCCGTTGCTCGCCCACTGGCACGCCGAGGGGCATCCGTCGTTCGCCGCGCTGCTGCCGGTGGTCGTCGCCCCGAATAGTCCGCTGGCTTTTCGCGTCTGGACGCCGGAGACCGCAATGAGCGAAGACCGCTACGGCATCCCCTCCCCGGCAAACGGCGAATTTCTCCAGCCGCAGGCGCTACTGATTCCCCTGGTTGCCTTCGACCCGGCCGGCTTCCGGCTCGGCTACGGGGGGGGCTTTTTTGATCGGACGCTGGCGTCGATACGCCCACGGCCACTCGCCATTGGCGTCGGCTTCGAACTGAACCGCGTCGAGACGATTCATCCTGAAGCGCACGACGAACCGCTCGACGCGATCGTTACCGAAGCCGGGGTGATGACCTTTACCTGAGGCCCAAACGACTCAGCGGAACTCGAACAGTTCGCGGTGGAAGCGTCCTGCGTTGAGGCCGAAATCGCGCTCCAACACCGTTTGCAGTGTCCGACCCCAGCGCGTCGGACCGCAGAACCAGACGCTGCCTGTCTTGCCCACGCACCGGCCGATGTCCGCCGCGGAGAAACGCCCGTCGCGACTGGTCACGCGCCGGTGTAACTGCACACCCGCCTTGCGGCAGAGTTCCTCCAGTCCGGCCGGATACGCCACATCCTTGGCGTTGCGAGCGCTGTAGAAAAGATGGACCTTTCCGTCCGCCCCGCCCTGCTTCGCCAACATCTCAAGCCGGGCCATGAAGGGCGCGACCCCGACCCCGCCGGCCACCCAGACCTGATCTTCGGCAACGTCGCCGAAATCGAAACGTCCGTAGGGGCCTTCGAGGCTAACCGCATCCCCGACCTTGACCCGCCCCGGCAGGGCGCGCGTATAGTCGCCGAGCGGCTTGATGGCGAAGGCCAGTTCGGCTCCCGGCTTCCATTCCGAGGCGATCGAGAATGGGTGAGGGCCTTCGTCGCTTTCCAGTGTCAGCAGGGCGAACTGTCCTGCGGTGTGGCCGGGCCAGTCGGTCCCGGGGGCGATGGCTAATTCGAAAACACCGGACTCGCCGACCGCCGCCCGCGTAATCCGCCCGCTGTGGCGGCGCGAGGCCCCGATCATCCCCCTCAGCGAAATCACCGCAATGACGCTGCCGGCGACGCAAATCGCCGTCAGAACGATACCGAACGGCGTGGTCAGCAGGTTGTCTTTCCATAACATGATGACGCTGTGATAGGCACCAAGCAGGAACATGACCGGGAAGCCCTTGTGCAGCTTGCGGAACCAGTTGTAGGGGACGAAGCGCAGGATCGAAACGATGCCCACGGCGATCATTCCCCACGCGGACCATTCGCCTACTTCCTTGGCCTGGCCGACCAGCGAGAAGCCGCCGCCGTGCTGGCCGTGTTGCCGTGAAACCGCCTCGATCCAGCCCCATGAGATGAGCGTCCGGGGCGAAAGAATCAGCAACCAGTGCACAACGACCATCAGCACCGCGGCGATGCCGGTCCATTTGTGGACGTAATACAGTTTGTCGAGTCCTCCCAGTTGCTGTTCCAGCCAGGCCGGACGCAGCGCCAACAGCATGCAGAGGCCCATCCAGCCGAGTGCCAATGCGCCGGTCAGCACGGTGTATGCCGAACGCAAAGGGAAAAATGCGGAGGAAAACGTCAGGATGCCGGTGGGCTGAAGTACTGCCCAAAGCACGATGATCACGAGGGACAGGGGGAGAAAAAAGCGTTTCATGGCCGTGAGAAATGACAGATATTGAGTGAGGCCATTGTCGCCTCGGTCCGGTTGCAAAGAATTTCGCCGAGAGGAAAGTCTGTTGCAAATCGTTTCAGTGATTTGGCGCGCGATTGGGAAAGTTGCGCACGAAGAGTTCCAGTTCATCCGCCGGCAGCGGCTGTGCCAGCCAATAACCCTGCACCTCGTCGCAGCGGAACAGTTGCAGGAGGTTGCATAGTTCCTCGGTTTCCACACCTTCGGCGATGGTTCGCAGCTTCAGGCTGTGTGCCATCTGGATGATCGCGCGGACGATCGCCGCGTCGTCCGGATCCGATGACAGGTCGCGGACGAAGGACTTGTCGATCTTCAGCTTGTCGACGGCGAAGCGCTTGAGGTAGGCGAGGCTGGAATAACCGGTGCCGAAATCATCGACCGACAGCTTTACGCCCAGCGCTTTCAGGCGGTGCACGGTGTCGAGCGTGGCTTCGGCGTCCTGCAACAGGATCGACTCGGTCAGTTCGAGTTCCAGCCACTGAGAATCGAGTTCCGAGAGCACCAGAGCATCGATGACCGTGTTGATAAGATCGAGCCGCTTGAACTGGATCGCCGAGAGGTTGACTGCCACGACGAACGGCGGCAATCCGGCGTCCTGCCAGGTGCGGGCCTGCCGGCATGCCTCGCGCAGCACCCAGGCGCCGATCTGCACGATCAGGCCGGAATCCTCGGCGACGGGGATGAACTTGCCCGGCGGGACCAGGCCGGTTTCCGGGTTGTTCCAGCGCACCAGCGCTTCTACGCCGATGATGGTCCTTTCCTGCAGATCGAGTTGTGGCTGGTAGTGCAAGACGAATTCGCCGTTATCCAGTGCTCGCCGCAACTGCGTCTCCAGTGTCAGGTGCTCGACGACTTGCTGGTTCATCTGTTCTGTGAAGAAGCGGTGGCTGTTACGGCCGGCCTCCTTGGCGTGGTACATCGCCGTGTCGGCCTTCTTCAGCAGAGTGTCGAAATCGTTGCCGTCGTCGGGGAAAATCGCCACGCCGATCGAGAACGAGGTGATCAGCGCATGTTCGTCGATCACGAACGGTTGTCCCATGCGTTGCTGAATCTTGTCGGCGACGCGGGCGACGGCGTCGGTGTCGCGCACCTCGTTGAGTACGATGATGAACTCGTCGCCACCTTGCCGGCTGATTGTGTCGGACTCGCGGACGCAACCCTTCAGGCGTTCGGCGATGGCCTTGAGCAGTGCATCGCCGACCGGATGGCCGAGCGAGTCGTTGATCTTCTTGAAACGGTCGAGATCGAGGAACAGCAGTGCAACCCGGCTCTGCGAGCGCGTTGCAAGGGACATGGCCTGTGCCATGCGGTCGCGCAGCAGCAGGCGGTTGGGCAGCTCGGTCAGGGGGTCGTGGTGCGCGAGGAACTCGATGCGTGCCTGCGCAGCCTTGCGCTCGGTCATGTCCGAGAAGATGTACACGTAATATTTGGCCGAACCGTTGGCTTCGCGCACCGACGAGACACCAAGCCATTCGGGATACAGTTCGCCATTCTTGCGCCGGTTCCACACCTCGCCCTGCCAATATCCGGTACGTTCCAGGTTCGCCCGCATCGTGGCAAAGAAACAGTCGTCCTGGTGCGTTGAGGAAAACAGCATCGGCGTGTTGCCGACCACTTCGTCGGCGGTGTATCCGGTCACCGACTCAAACGCAGGGTTGACCGAGACGATACGGTGCTCCGCATCTGTTACCAGAATCCCCTCTCCACTGTTCCGGATCGCCTCGAACGCCAGTCGGGCTTTTTCGTCGGCAAGGCGGCGTTCAGTGATGTCCGAGAAGGTCATTACCACCCGTGGTGCGCTGCCGTCCTCAACCAGCAATGGCGAGGTACTGACTTCCAGCCAGCGGGCAGTGCCTTCGTTGATGCGCAGGCCGACGACCCTGTTGCGGATCTCGCGTTCGCGGCACAGCGACTGCATCAGTGCGGTATCGCAGAACGGGCTCGGGATTGCCTCTTCGTCGTTACCGAAAAACTGCAGCGGCAGGTCCCGCGCGTTAATCCCCTGCAGTCCCCCCGACTGAAAACCAAGCAACCTTTCAACCGCGCGGTTGGCGAAGAGACAGAGTCCTTCGGGCGATAGCACCGCCAGCCCCTCGGCCATCACCGTCATTGCACCGCGGAAGCGTGCTTCGCTTTCCTGCAGGCGCGACGTCAGTTCACGCAACTCGGTAATATCCTCCTTGATTGCCATGACGTTGGTGATCGCACCATCGAAGTCGCGGATCGGCGCGATATTGACGCGCTCCCAATAGACGGTGCCGTCGTGCCGCCGGTTCGGCAACACACCATGCCAGGGCTGGCCGGTGCGGATCACCTCGTGCATT
>QKII01000443.1 GCA_003249625.1 Propionivibrio sp.
CTGGCGGTGCAGGATTCCATCAAGGGCATGAACGAGATTCGCGAGCAGATTCAGGAAACGTCCAAGCGGATCAAGCGTCTCGGCGAATCCTCGCAGGAAATCGGCGAAATCGTTGAACTGATTTCCGACATTACCGAGCAAACCAACGTGCTGGCCCTGAATGCGGCGATTCAGGCAGCTTCGGCAGGCGATGCCGGGCGCGGCTTCACGGTGGTTGCCGAAGAGGTGCAGCGCCTGGCTGAACGCTCTGCCGAGGCGACAAAGCAGATTGCCGCTATCGTGAAGACGATTCAGACCGATACACAGGGTGCGGTATCCGCAATGGAGGAGTCGACGCGCGGGGTGGTCGAAGGAGCGAAACTGTCCGATGCGGCCGGGCAGGCGCTTGCCGAGATCGGACAAGTATCGCAGAACCTCGCGGAGCTGATCGAGAATATCTCTGACGCAACCCGGAAACAGGCCGATGCCGCCACGGGCGTGGCCGGCAAGATGCAGGACATCCTGCGTGTGACAGAACAAACCACCGTAGGTACGCAAAAGACAGCGTTGGCGGTCGGCGAACTGGCTGGTCTTGCGACGGAACTCAAAGGCTCCGTTGCGGGCTTCAAGGTAGGCTGATCGTTCTCTGCGCGGATCGGAGAAATTGTCCTGGATGAGTGCCGTGACCGAATTTGATACTGGCCCACTGACCTGGGTTAAAGGCGAGATTGACCTCGCACTGGCTCGCGCTGTCAAGGCGCTGGATGACTATGTGTCAGCCCCCTCGGGGCAGGGCGATCCCACCCTGATCAAATTTTGCCGCACGCACCTGCATCAAGTGCACGGTGCGTTAGCCATTGTTGGCCTTGACGGGGTAACCCAGTTCGCGGAGGCACTCGAAAGTTTGCTTGAAAGAATCGAGCAAGGGGGCTGTGCCGACGGTAAGGCGGCTACGGATTTGGCGAAACGCGGTCTGGAGTCGATAGGGGCCTATCTCGAAGGACTGATCAACGGTTTGCCGAATCAGCCTTTACGGTTGTTGCCACTCTATCAGGATATTCAGTCTGCACGCGGTATTGAGCGCATTGCCCCGGTGGACCTGTTTTTCCCCGACCTTTCGGTTCGGGCGCCGCGCCTTGGTGTACCGGCGAAGAAATTTTCTCCTGAGGATTACAAACATTTCTTGAAGCAGGAGCGTGCCCGTTTTCAAAAGGGGCTCCTGACGTGGCTGCGTGCTCCTGCCGATTACTCTGGCATCAGGGAAATGCTCGGTGCTGTGCGGCACATCGAAGCAACGCAAGAAACGAGTTCGGCTCGCTCTTTCTGGTGGGTGGCATCCGGTCTGCTTGCTGCCATGGGTGACGGCGCGATTCCCGACACGACGGGTGTGAAGCAACTGTGCGCGCGTATTGATCTGCAAATTCGCCGTCTGATCGAGGGCTCGAAGAATGTCGCCGAGCGTTTGATGCGCGACGCGTTGTTTCTGGTTGGGAGCGCCGAAAGCGAAAGCGTATCGGTCAGGCAGATCAAGCAGGCATACAGTCTTGATAAGTCGATACCGTCAAAGGATGGTACGAATTTCAGTGAAACCGGAGTCGTGGTTTCCGGCAGGTTGCGCGATGTCATCGAGGTCCTTGAGGAAGCGTGGAACAAGGTTTGCGCGGGGAACAGGTCGGCCATCGAGCCGTTCAGCGAGAGTGCAGGAACGTTATCCGGGCTTGCGGACCAGTCGGGGCATACTGATTTCCGCCGTCTGGTGCAATCGATTGTTGTCGCGGCAAATTGGCTGTCAGGAGATGCCGGCCGCCATTCCGACGCCTTGGCCATGGAGGTGGCCACCGCGATTCTGTTGGCGCAGAATGCGGCGAAGAATTTTGGACATCTAGGTGCTGATTTCGCGCACCAGGTCGATGTGACCGTCGAGCGGATACATGCTTGTATCTCAGGCAATCCGCCGCAGTCGGGATCGGAAATTCCGCTTCTTGACGAAATGTCGCGGCAGGCCCAGGAGAAGTTGCTGGTCGCGCAAGTGGCTAAAGAGATTCAGAGCAACCTGGTGCAGATCGAGCAGGTTCTGGACGGATTTTTCCGGGACTACGAGAGGCGGCCGGACCTGGCGACTCTCGAGACCCCATTCAGACAGATTATTGGCGTCTTGACGATGCTGCGCCATGACGGGGCCGTCGCTGTGCTACAGGATTGCCTGGAGGATATCAGACGTTTTTCCTCGCCAGACTATGCGCCTCAGGAATCCGATTTCGAGAGTTTGGCGGCGCGCCTGTCGCTACTCGGGTTTTTTGTCGAGGCCTTGCCGCACGGTGTGAGTGACTACGACAGTTTCGTCAGTCGGCTGCAGTCAACAGCGCAGGAGGATGTTGCCGAAGGCGAGGAGTATGTCGATGGGCTTTCTGTCGAGCAGGAGGTTCAGCAGAGCAAGCGAGAAACTCAGGCGTTGTTGAGCGCACTCAAGGAGCAGCCGCAGGACGCCGGGCTGCGTGAGGAGCTCAGGCAGAATCTCGTTACGCTAAAGAACGATGCGGACCTTGTTGCCGATACAGTGCTTGGCGAACAGACAAAAGCGATCCTTTCAGTGCTTGATGGCGGTGCGGACGCCGCGCCGCAGATCGATCAGGCGATGGTTATGCTTACGTCAGGCGCTACGGAGGATCTGCAGCCCTCGCAGGATACCGTGCAACTGGCGCAGGCCAGCAATGAGGAGATTGACGCCGAATTACTGGGGATCTTCCTCGAGGAGGCGAATGAGGTTCTAGCTACCATCAAGGAGAACCTGGCAACGCTCAAAGTACAGAGACATAACCAGGATTGTCTGACCACCATTCGGCGCTCTTTCCACACACTCAAGGGCAGCGGCCGGATGGTCGGCCTCAAGGATGTAGGAGAGGCTGCCTGGGCGGTCGAGCAGACGCTTAATCTCTGGTTGCGTCTGGAAATGGGCGTCACTGATGCATTGCTCGATTTGCTGGAGCGGGCTTTGGCCATTTTCTCGGAATGGGTTCTCTATCTGGAAACAGGAGAGGGGCACGTACCGGATCACGCGGCGATGATTGCCCAGGCAGAAGCATTGCGCTCTGCAACCGAGGGGACTTCGCAGACGGAGCCTGTGTGCTTGCCTGCAGCGACAACGATGGAACCGGAATCGGAACAGGAACCGGAAGTCGCGGAAGAACTATCCATTGAGCCCGTTTTGGCCGAAGATGATTTTTCTGCGGATTCGGAATCATCGGCGGAAATTATTCATGTTGATTTCCCCTCGGCTAAGCCCGTTGTGCGGGAAGAGGATGTGGATTTCGCGTCCTTGGCCGAATCGGAGAGCGGAGGCCTGGAAGATGACGAGCTACAGCCTTCGTCGGAAATCAGCGCGCTTCCGGAGACGGCTGCAAGCGAGTCGCAGGAAACGACTCGGCCAGAGTTGATAAAACCTCAGCAACGCCTGACGATTTCGCCTGCTTTGTTCGAGATATTCTCGGAAGAAGCGAATGCTCATCTGCAAACGCTGCGACGCGAACTCCCCGTTCTGGAGAGTACGGACACGGTACCAACTCCTCAAAACATGTATCGTGCCGCGCATACATTGGCAGGAATCTCGGCCACTGTCGGACTTACCCCGATCAATCAGCTGGGATACGCGCTGGAGCATGCCCTGCTGCGGCGCGATCATTCTGAAACGCCGGGTAGCCTGGAAGCGCTAGGAGTGATCAGGAGAACGGTGGGCGAACTTGAGCTGATGCTTGCTGCGCTTGCCAAGCAACAAGAAATCAGCATTCCTCTCGGTCTGATCGAGGAGCTTGACGGGCTTTTCCCGGCAAGTGTCGTCACCTCCAATGCGCCGTTGGAAATTCCGGACAAGACTTCCGATGGCCTTGGTGAAGCGCCCGTGCGGGAACCTGATCTTCCGTCCGTAGCTTCTGTGGGTGGCGAAGTGTCGGGAGATCGTCCCCCGCTCGTGCCGGCAATCCCCTCTTTGAGTGACGAACTCGACGAACAACTCCTGCCGATCTTCCTCGAAGAAGCTGCGGAGATCAATCAGGCGATTTCCGCTCAGTTGCGCGCGTGGCGTGAGGATACTTCGAGTACGGAGATTGTGCGCGGGCTCGCCCGCCAAATGCATACGCTGAAGGGCAGTGCCCGGATGGCCGGGGCCATGACGCTCGGTGAGATCGCCCACGCCCTTGAGACCCGGATTGGTGAGGTGGCCAAGGTCGGTGTGGCTTCTGCGGA
>QKII01000215.1 GCA_003249625.1 Propionivibrio sp.
GCCGATCCGCTCCTTGCGCCCCTTCACGGGGTTGTAGATGGTGTCGCCGGACTGCAGCGTGCCGGAATAGACGCGGATGAAGGTCAACTGACCGACGTACGGGTCGGTCATCAGCTTGAACGCGAGCGCCGAGAACTTGGCATCATCAGCCGCTTCACGCGTATCTTCCTGGCCCTTCTCGTCTTCACCGGTGACGGCCGGAATATCCACGGGAGAAGGCAGCAGATCCAGAACGGCATCGAGCATGCGCTGCACACCCTTATTCTTGAACGCGGTACCGCACAGCATCGGCTGGATTTCGCAAGCGATGGTGCGCGCACGCAATCCATTGATAATCTGCTCTTCGCTCAGATCACCCGCCTCGAGATACTGATCCATCAGTTCTTCTGACGACTCGGCCGCCATTTCGACCATGTTGCTGCGCCACTCATCAGCTTGCGCCTGGAGCTCAGCCGGGATGTCAAGGTAGTCGTACTTCATGCCCTGGCTGGCGTCGTCCCAGATGATTGCTTTCATCTTGATGAGATCCACCACGCCCTGGAAGCCTTCTTCCTTGCCGATCGGGATGACGATGGGCACGGGGCTCGCCTTGAGGCGAGTCTTCATCTGGTCGACGACCTTGAAGAAGTCCGCACCCTGACGGTCCATCTTGTTCACGAAGGCCAGACGGGGAACACCGTATTTGTTGGCTTGGCGCCAGACGGTTTCGGACTGCGGCTGCACGCCACCTACCGCGCAATAGACCATGCACGCCCCGTCGAGGACGCGCATCGACCGTTCCACTTCGATCGTGAAGTCAACGTGCCCCGGAGTATCGATAATGTTGATGCGGTGGTCGGGGCGCTTGTTGTCCATCCCCTTCCAGAAACAGGTCGTTGCTGCGGAGGTGATGGTAATGCCACGCTCCTGCTCCTGCTCCATCCAGTCCATGGTTGCCGCGCCATCATGAACTTCGCCAATCTTGTGATTGACACCGGTGTAATAAAGAATGCGCTCAGTCACCGTTGTCTTGCCGGCGTCGATGTGCGCGCTGATACCGATATTACGGTAACGGCTGATAGGAGTTTTGCGTGCCACTTTTTAAGCCTTCACGAATAAAGAACGTTCACCGGCAGCACACGCTGCCGGCAGTCAAAAATATTAGAAACGGAAATGCGCAAACGCCTTGTTCGCATCGGCCATGCGATGCACTTCGTCGCGCTTCTTGACGGCGCCGCCACGATTTTCGGAAGCCTCAAGCATCTCAGCGGCCAGACGCTGATCCATCGATTTTTCGGAACGCTTGCGCGCCGATTCGCGCAGCCAGCGCATGGCCAACGCCATCCGACGACTCGGGCGAACCTCAACCGGGACCTGATAGTTGGCACCGCCGACGCGGCGGCTCTTGACCTCGACCAGCGGCTTGACGTTACCCATCGCGAGGCCGAACACCTCGAGCGGATCCTTGCCATCCTTGGCCGCAATGATATCGAACGCACCATACACGATACGCTCGGCAACGGACTTCTTGCCGCTCATCATGATGGTGTTGATGAATTTGGAGACTTCGATATTGCCGAACTTCGGATCCGGGAGAATATCGCGCTTCGGTACTTCGCGACGACGTGGCATAACAGCACAACCTTTCAGATATCAATTCAGTTGAGGAATCCGGCACGCGCCGATTCCACCCGGCGACCCAAAAGAGCCGCCACTTACTCAAGCGACGATCAGGCCGCCTTGGGACGCTTCGTCCCGTACTTCGAACGACTCTGCTTACGATCCTTGACGCCTTGCGTATCCAGCGATCCACGCACTGTGTGGTAGCGAACACCCGGCAAGTCCTTGACACGACCGCCACGAATCAGCACGACGGAGTGCTCCTGGAGGTTGTGCCCTTCGCCGCCGATGTACGAAATAACTTCGAAGCTGTTGGTCAAACGAACCTTGCAGACTTTACGCAGAGCGGAGTTCGGCTTTTTCGGCGTGGTGGTGTAAACGCGGGTGCAAACACCACGCTTTTGCGGACACCCTTCCAGTGCCGGAACCTTGCTCTTGGCACGCACCGCCTCGCGAGGCTTACGGACTAGCTGGTTAATGGTAGGCATATCTTCTTTCCTAAATTCCGCCCCGTGCAGTCGCTGCGCGGGTTCTGCGGCAAAGCCAGGGAATTGCTTCACACCCTGGCGACATTGTTATAACAAACGCACACACTGATTAGCGCACGCTGACAAAGACCGGCGATTCTATGAGTAAAAAATCGCCAAGTCAACCAATCTCCTGCCCCGAACCACTCTCCTCCGATGCGCCTACTGTTACTGAAGGCTCATTGAAGTCTTGTTCCGCGGCAAGATCCACGCCGGCCACATTGTCCTTGCGCATCCGGTGATACGCTAGGCCGGTACCGGCAGGAATCAGACGACCGACGATGACGTTCTCCTTGAGACCGCGCAACTCATCACGCTTGCCCATAATTGCCGCCTCCGTCAGAACCCGGGTGGTTTCCTGGAACGAAGCCGCCGAGATGAAGGAATCGGTCGACAGCGACGCCTTGGTAATCCCGAGGAGAACCGGTTCGTAGGTGGCGGGGAGTTTTCCTTGTGCAACCATCTGATCATTCTCGTCAAGGATGTGAGCTCTTTCCACTTGCTCGCCGCGGATGAATTTTGTATCACCCGGATCAACAACCAACGCCCGCCGCAGCATCTGCCTGACGATGACCTCGATATGCTTGTCGTTGATCTTCACACCCTGTAGACGATAGACGTCCTGCACCTCGTCGGTAATGTAGACCGCCAATGCCTCCACACCTTGCAGACGTAGTATGTCGTGCGGATCAGGCGCTCCGTCGACGATCATTTCACCCTTGTTAACGACCTGGCCGTCATGCACCAGCACGTGCTTGTCTTTCGGGATCAGGTACTCATGCGCCACACCTTCCACGTCGGTGATGACCAGACGCTGCTTGCCCTTTGTATCCTTGCCGAAGGAGACGGTACCCGTATACTCCGCAAGCATGCCGGCATCCTTTGGCGTACGCGCCTCGAAAAGCTCGGCAACCCGCGGCAGACCACCGGTAATATCCCGTGTCTTGGCGGATTCCTGCGGCAAGCGAGCCAGCACGTCACCGACGGAAATTTCCTGACCGTCGATCACGTTGATGATGGCGCCTACCTGGAAGGTAATCGTCACCGCATGATCGCTGCCGTGTATCCGCACTTCCTCACCAGCGGCGTCATACAGCTTCACCTGTGGCCGCAGCCCCTTGGTCTGTGCTTTACCACCGCGCTTCGGATCGATGACGACGAGGGTCGAAAGGCCGGTCACTTCGTCGATCTGTTTGGCGACAGTAACACCTTCCTCTACGTTTTCGAATTTTACCTTGCCGGAGTATTCGGCAATGATCGGGCGGGTATGCGGGTCCCACGTTGCCAACTTGGTGCCAGCCTTCACTTGCTGACCATCCGCCACCTGGAGCGTTGATCCGTACGGAACCTTGTGCTTTTCGCGCTCGCGGCCGTTGTCGTCGGTAATAACGACCTCGCCGGAACGGGTAATGACAATCTTCTCGCCCTTGGCGCTCGTCACGTAACGCATGGTTGCCGTAAACCGCACTACGCCCGAGCTTTTCGTTTCCACGTGACTTGCGACAGCCGCACGAGAAGCAGCACCACCAACGTGGAAGGTACGCATTGTAAGCTGCGTGCCCGGCTCACCAATCGACTGAGCAGCGATGACACCTACGGCCTCACCCACGTTGACCGGTGTTCCACGACCAAGGTCGCGGCCGTAACACTTGGCGCAGAGTCCGTATCGGGTATCGCAGGTCAGTGGCGTACGCACCTTGACTTCATCGACTCCCAATTGATCGATAAGATCGCACAGATCTTCATCGATCAGCGTGCCGGCTTCGATTGCCGTCTCGTCAGACTCAGGATCGATGACATCGTTAATTGTCACACGGCCCAGAATCCGCTCACGCAACGGCTCGATAACTTCGCCGCCCTCGATGAGCGCCTTCATCGTCACACCGTTGGTCGTCCCGCAGTCTTCCTCAGTCACGACCAGATCCTGCGTGACATCCACCAGGCGCCGCGTCAAATATCCGGAGTTGGCAGTCTTCAGCGCCGTATCCGCCAAGCCCTTCCGTGCACCGTGCGTCGAGATGAAGTACTGCAGAACGTTCAGCCCCTCGCGGAAATTCGTCGTGATCGGCGTCTCGATAATGGAACCG
>QKII01000448.1 GCA_003249625.1 Propionivibrio sp.
CCGAAAAGTCGAAAAATGCGGTCCGGTTAAGACCCTCTTAAGGCAACGTCGCGATACTGCGCTCCATCGATGACTCCGATGGAGCAAACATGCCACCAGCCGCCAACCTCTTGCTGGATACCGCCGCGACGCGCGCCGTCGGCGGCGCAGTCAGTGCCGTGCAAATCGATGTCGATTCGCCTCGTCGTGAAGAGGCCGAACAGTTCATTCAGTCTGTGTTTCTTCGCCACCATGCGGCCCAGGTGAGTTCCTTCGCGCCGGAGTTGCTGCTGATCGAGACACGGGGCCAAGTGCTGGCTGCCGCCGGATGGCGCAGCGCCGGCGAGCAGCCGCTGTTTCTCGAGCGTTATCTCGACGAATCTGTGGAGGTGTTGCTGGCACGCTTGACCGGTCAGCCTCTCTCGCGTGACCGCGTTGTCGAAGTGGGGCACCTGGCCTCGGAAAAGCCCGGAGCCAGCCTCCACGTCATCGTCGCGCTGGCACGCCAGCTGGCGCTGTCGGGGTATGAATGGGTGGTCTTTACGGCGACTCGCGAACTCGTCCGGCTATTCACCCGCCTTAGCTTGCCGCTGCTGGCGCTGGCCAAGGCCGATCCCGCTCGTCTGGGCGACGAGGCGAAGGACTGGGGGCGTTACTACGATACGCAGCCAGTTGTCGTCGCGGGGCGCATCCGCCAGGGCCTTGAGCGGGTGGGGGCTGGCGTATGAGTTTCAATGCCCTTTTCTCCGCGCTGGCGGCGCGTCATCCCGATAGCGTTGTCTTTAACGGCTCTTCGTCGACCTGGCGTGCGCGCGACGTGTCTGCCGAATTGGTCTCGCTGACACAGCGCCTCGAGAAAACGCGAGTTCTGGCGATTCTAGCCGACAATTCGCCGGACTGGGCGATGGCCGATCTGGCGGCATTGCAGACACGTACGCCGCTGCTGCCGTTGCCTCCGTTCTTCACTGGGGCTCAACTCTCGCATGCGTTGGTGCAGACGGGAGCCGATACGGTACTGACCGATCAGCCAGAACGCATTCTGACACTCGATCTCGGCTTCGAAATTGCAGAGCAGCGGCGCGGCCTGAGCTGGCTGCGCCGGCTCGCTGAACCAGCCGAACTGCCGGAAGGAACCGCGAAGATCTCCTTCACCTCGGGCAGTACCGGTGCGCCGAAGGGCGTTTGTCTGTCGGCAGAGGGGCTGCTCACCACGGCGCTTGCGTTGAAGTCGCGACTCGCCGAATTGCCCATCGAGCGCCATCTCTGCGTACTGCCGTTGTCGCTGCTGCTGGAAAACAGTGCCGGCATCTACGCGCCGCTGCTGCGCGGCGCCGAAGTCCACCTGCCGGGGCTGTCCGAGCTCGGTTGGCAGGGCATGAGCGGATTCGACCCGCGTCTATTGCAACAGCAGGTGGCAAAAATTGGTGCCAATAGCGTCATTCTCGTGCCCGAGTTGCTCAAGGCGTGGACTCTGCTGCTGGCACGTGGCCAATTGCGCGCGCCGGATAGCCTGCGTTTCGCCGCCGTTGGCGGTGCGCGTGTAGAGCAGGGTGTGTTGGCCACCGCGCGTGCGCACGGGCTGCCGGCGTATCAGGGCTATGGTCTGACCGAGTGCGGCTCGGTGGTCAGCCTGAATGTACCGGGCGATGACAAGAACGGGGTCGGCCGGCCGTTGCCGCACGTTTCAGTGAGCATTCACGACGGCGAGATTCGCGTTGCTACCCGAGCATTCCTTGGCTACCTCGGTGACGCCGGGAAAGCCATTGATTCCAAGTATGCGACCGGCGACCTCGGGCGTTTCGATGCGGAAGGACACCTGCATCTCTCCGGCCGGAAAAAGAATCTGCTGATTACCTCGTTCGGCCGCAACGTCTCTCCGGAATGGGTCGAGTCGGCGCTGCTCGCACAGCCGGAAATCGCCCAGGCCGTTGTCGCCGGAGACGGCCGCCCGACGCTGGCGGCGGTGCTTGTGCCGTTTGCCGGTGTTGACCGAGAGCGGATCGAAGAGGCGGTCGGGCGGGCCAATGCGGGATTGCCTGATTACGCGCGCGTCGCCGGCTGGCTCGTCGCCGAGCCGTTTACCGCTCAAAGCGGCACGCTGACCGGCAACGGCAGGCCCGTACGCGCCACGATTCTCGAACGCTACGCTGCCAGTCTGGCAGCGCTCTACGATCAACACGCGCAAATGGAGACCTCCGATGCCCTTCTATGAACAACTTGCTAAAGCGACCGCTGCCGAACGTGAATACCTGCTCACGTCGCCGATCATCACCAAATGCCTGCACGGCGAAGTGACGCGCGAGAGCTACCTCGCCTTTCTCGGTCAGGCCTTCCATCATGTGCGTCACACTACCCCGTTGCTGATGTTGCTGGGTGGGCGCTTGCCTGAGCGGTTGGCTTGGTTGCGGCGGGCGGTGGCCGAATACATCGAAGAGGAAATCGGTCACGAGGAATGGATTCTCAACGATATCGCTGCGGCGGGCGGTGACGCCGAGGTCGTGCGCCGGAGTGGTCCGGAATTGCCCGCCGAAGTGATGGTGGCCTACGCCTACGATCTGGTTAACCGCCGCAACCCGGCCGGCTTTTTCGGGATGGTTTTCGTCCTCGAAGGGACGAGCGTGGCGATGGCGCTGACTGCCGCAGAGCAGATCCAGAAAGCCTTGAAATTGCCCGGCGCGGCGTTCTCCTACCTGCGCTCGCACGGCACGCTGGATCAGGAACACACCCGTCACTTGGCCGATCTCCTGGAAAAAATGACGCCGGACGATCAACAGGAAGTGATTCGTTGCGCCCGCGTGTTTTTCCGCCTGTATGCGGAAATCTTCCGATCGCTGCCGCTCTGAGGAGGCTCGAATGAAGCTTGAAAATGCCCGCATTCTGCTTACCGGTGCGGCCGGTGGCCTGGGAGGCGAACTGGCGAAGCAACTCCATGCCGCTGGCGCGTCGCTGTTACTGGCCGGGCGTGACGTCGGGAAGCTCGATTCGTTACGCGCCATGCTCGGCCCGCGCACCGCGGTAATAGCTGCCGACCTGACGCGTGCGGAAGGCGTCGCCCTGATTGCGCATGCGGCCCGCGAATTCAAGGTCAATGTGCTGATCAACAATGCCGGCGCCAGTGCATTCGGTCTTCTCGAAAGCCAGTCGCGGCCCAGCATCGAGCAGGTACTGGCAACCTGCCTGGAGGCGCCGATCTGTCTGACGCAGGCACTGTTGCCGTGGTTCAAGGCGCTGCCGGAGGCTGTCGTCGTGAATGTCGGGTCGATGTTCGGCAGCCTGCCGTTCGCCGGCTTCACCACCTACTCCGCCGCCAAGGCCGGGCTGCGTGCTTTCTCGCAGGCCTTGCGCCGCGAGTTGGCCGATACGCGCGTTGAGGTGGTGCACATCGCGCCACGAGCGATCGATACGCCGATGAACGGCGCCGCTGTCACCGCGTTGAATCGCGCGCTGAAAAGTGAAAGCGACGATCCGGCCGAGGTGGCTTCCGAGATTCTCTCGGCGCTGGTGCGCAACGTGCGGGAAGTGCATCTCGGCTTTCCCGAACGCTTCTTCGCTTGGCTCAACGGCTTTGCGCCCGGGCTGATCGACCGCGGACTGGCCAGCAAGCTCCCGATCGTCAAGCGCCACGCGGCGCAACGTCAACTTGCCTGATTTCGCCTGAAAGGAATCATCATGCGCTCACTCACGAAAACGCTCCCGGGTCTTGTTCTTGCCCTTCTGCTCTCCACCCCGCTGCGGGCCGCGACGCCTGACGAGGTGATTCGTCCGGTGCAGGACCAATGGGCCGAGATCAAGTACCGCGTGCCGGAGAATCAGCAGGCGGACCGCTACGAGGCGCTGGGGAAAAAATCGCGGCAACTCGTCGACGCCAATCCGGGGATGGCCGAAGCACTGGTCTGGGAAGGCATCGTTCTCTCCAGCGAAGCCGGTGCGCGCGGTGGTTTAGGGGCGCTGTCGCTGGCCAAGGATGCGAAACAGCGCTTCGAGGAGGCGCTGAAGATCAATGACAAGGTTCTGCAGGGATCGGCCTACACCAGTCTGGCGACGCTGTACGCCAAGGTGCCCGGCTGGCCGATCGGCTTCGGCGACAAGGAGAAGGCGGAGAATTTCTTCAAGAAATCGCTGGCGATCAATCCGGACGGGATTGACCCCAACTTCTTTTATGCGGAGTATCTGGCCGAGCGCGACCGCAACGCGGAAGCGCGCCAATATCTTGAAAAAGCGCTGAAGGCGGC
>QKII01000094.1 GCA_003249625.1 Propionivibrio sp.
CTAAAAGAGCGTTATTTGGTTCGCGTGAGGCCCAGTCGAGAATGTTTTTTAGTGCTGGAGCCAACGAATAGTTGTATTCGGTACAAGCAAAAACAAAGGCATCTGCCTGCGCCATTTGGTCGAGAACACGCTGAACTGACGGCGGTTTATGAGCAAGATCGGCGTTGTAAAACGGGATGTCAGAAAGATCCGCGATGGTCAAACAAGCGCCTTCCGGCAGGCTCGTTTGTGCAGAGCGTAACAATCCGCGATTTGTGGATGCTTTGCGCAAACTTCCTGCAATGCCAAGCAAATTGATGCTTTTCATGGTTGCTTTCCTTTCACTGAAAAGGACTGATTTGGAAATTGTGGACAATCCCTATTGGTGTTACTTAAGGGGGGGTATATTTGAAGCGTGTTTTCATTCGACTGGTTAAGCAGGGTATTAAAAAGCGATGACCTGCTTTTTTTCTGATCTCTTTGTGTTCATGGCGACATATGCGTCAAGAGCCTTCGTTATTGGCCATATCGTATGGTCACGCGGTCGCAGCACTCCCGTCTCAAAGCCT
This sequence comes from Propionivibrio sp., assembly GCA_003249625.1. Next base: position 549 of record QKII01000094.1, read on the forward strand.
GGGCGAAGTGCATCCAGGATGGAATGGAGGCAATCTCGCTACCCGTTAGCTTCATCGTATCTACGCCAATCAGCCGAAGTTGACGATGGTAAAAATCGACCAGGTCGAATTCCACCCGCCTGTTCCCCGTGCTGGTAATGGCAATTTGCCTTCCCCCTTGGCGTAGCGATTTGAGAACTGTTTCAAAGGTTGGCCCACCCACAGCGTCAAGCGCGATGTCGGCACCGCGCCCGTTTGTCGCGCTTAGAACGGCAGCGGGTACGTCTTGATTCCGGGAATTTACGTAGACATCTGCTTCCGATTGCCGGTCAGAGATGCCCACTCCGATCACGCGAGCGCCTTTCCATTGTGCGATTTGGATTGCCGCTTCTCCGACCGCTCCGGTGCTGCCAATCAGGAGCAGGGTTTCTCCAGGCTGAAGGTTTCCCGCGTGGACAAGAGCCGACCATGCCGTGACATACGGTACGCCTACTGTGGCCGCCTGTGCCATGGAGAGGTTGGCTGGCTTGGAAGAGAGCCATTCGGTTGGCAAGCAGAGGTATTCGCCCTGAGCGCCATCGCGGATTACGCCGAAGCCGACGCCACTGCCCCATACCTCCCGTCCCTGCCACTCGCCGTCGGATACTACGGTGCCGGCAAAATCGCGTCCCGGCGTGCGAGGCAATGACGCGGAAAAAAGCCCTGCGACGTTTTTCACATCACTGGGGTTGATTGCCGCCGCGGCCACTTTCACGAGCACTTCTCCAAGCATGGGCTTCGGTATTTCCAGATCTGCAATACTTAGCACATCAGGTTGCCCATATTCGCTGAATCGCAATGCTTTCATCACTGGTTCTCCTCGCTATCGGGAAGGTTTGGCACAGCGCCTTCCCCAACACACCGGGTACAAGAAACAAGGCGACAGAGCTTCCGTCGCGCTTACAGGAAGAATTTTTCCGGGGCGCCATCGCGCTTCA
>QKII01000303.1 GCA_003249625.1 Propionivibrio sp.
GCTCGCGTCCGCCATCCTTGCGCGCCGTGCTGACGTCCTCCAGAACGCAGACGGGTGCGCCTGGCGAGGCGGCGGGCCGCCGTTCGGGCGGCGCGATCGCGTGGCCGACCATCCATTGCGCCAGTTGCGCCTGCGTCGTGTCGGTGGTGCGTGCCTGGGCAACGAGACGGCCGGCGCGCAGCACGGCCACGCGGTGGGATACACGCATGACTTCGCCGAGCTTGTGACTGATGAAAATGATCGACAGGCCCTGATCGACCATCTGGCTCAGCGTCGCAAAAAGCGCTTCGCTTTCCTGCGGCGTGAGCACGGCAGTGGGCTCGTCGAGAATCAGGATGCGGGCGCCGCGGTAGAGCGCCTTGAGAATTTCGACCCGCTGGCGTTCGCCAACGGAAAGTCGGGCTACGGGCATCTCCGGTTGCACCGGCAAACCGAAGCGCTGCGCGACGGCCAGAAGTTTTTCGCGCGCCGCACGGCGCCGTGAAAACAGTTGCCAGAGCGATTCCGTACCCATCAACACGTTTTCGAGCACCGTCAGATTGTCGGCCAGCGCGAAATGCTGATGCACCATGCCGATCCCAGCCGCCAGCGCGGCGGCCGGATTACCGGTCGGCAGGGGGTGGCCGTTGACGCTGATCTCGCCCTCGTCGGCCACGTAATGGCCGAACAGGATCGACATCAGCGTTGACTTGCCGGCACCGTTTTCGCCGAGCAGCGCAAGGATCTCTCCCGCGCCGACGGACAGGCTGACATCGTCGTTGGCGACGAGATCGCCAAAACGCTTGGTGATCCGGCGCATTTCCAGCGCCGGTTTTTCTGCTGATGGTTCCAAGGTTTCTTACGCGGTTGGGTTACTTCGCTGTCGACTTGGGTTGCTTGTCGTCGATCTTGACCGTGAATTTGCCTTCGAGAATTTCCTTCTCGCGTGCCTTCACCTTGGTCATGATTGCTGCCGGTACCTTCTTCTCGAACGTGCCGAGCGGGGCGAGCTCCGAACCCTTGTACTTCATCATCGAATAGACGCCATAGTCTTCGGCGGCGAACTTGCCTTCCTTGACCAGCTTGATGGCACGGTCGACGGTCGGCTCCATGTTCCACAGCGCCGAGGCGACGACGGTGTCGGGGTACTGCGGCTGGGTATTGATCACGTTGCCGATGGCCAGGATGTTCTTCTCCTTGGCTGCATCGCTGACGCCAAAGCGCTCTGCGTACATCACGTCCGCGCCCTTGTCGATCATCGCGAAGCTGGCTTCCTTGGCCTTGGGCGGATCGAACCAGCTGTTGATGAAGCTGACGCTGAATTCAACCTTCGGGTTGACTTCCTTGGCGCCGGCCATGAAGGCGTTCATCAGTCGATTGACTTCCGGGATCGGGAAGCCGCCGACGAGGCCGATCTTGTTGCTCTTGGTCATTCCGCCAGCGATCAGACCGGAGAGGTAGGCCGGTTCCTGGATGAAGTTGTCGAAAACGCTGAAGTTCGGCGCCTGCGGCTTGCCCGAGGAGCCCATGACGAACGCGGTTTTCGGGAAATCCTTGGCGACCTTGCGCGCGGCGGCTTCAACGCCAAAGACTTCGCCGAGGATCAGCTGGTTGCCGCCCGTGGCGTATTCGCGCATGACCCGCTCGTAGTCGGCGTTGGCGACGTTCTCGGTGGCCTGGTACTCGATCTCGCCGCGCGCTTCGGCTGCCTTCAGCGCCTTGTGAATGCGGCTGACCCACTGCTGCTCGAACGGCACGGTGTAGATCGCGGCGACCTTCAACTTGGCTTGCGCGAACGAGAGGCCCGGCACGGCGGCCATCAGGGCCGTGGCGAGAACGATGAGCTTGCGACGCGTCAATTGCATGATTTCTCCTGTAGGTGACTGAATTTCGTTGCTTGCCCTGCGTTCGGCCCAGGATGAAACGACTTGGGTCGTTGTATCGATCTGATTGGGCAAGGTCGGCTTGTCTCGACCTCGTGATTTAGCAAGAGACATGCCGCTCGCTTTCAGGTCCGATACGCGGGGCGTTTCCGGACGAAATGGCCGAAAAAGCCTCGTGTCCGGTTCCAGCGCGGGGCGAAGGATAGACGAAAGTCGGGCGAACGCGAAGGGCTAATGCACCAAGTTGATTCGCTGCGTAGAGATGGCGTGCGCCTGCGGTGCGAGGTGGCGTTTCTGAGCTCAGGCGTGGGAGGTTGGTGAAACGCCGTGTTTCGCCTGCAGGCGAGGCACTTCTTCTTGTCTTGCCAAGAAGAAGGCGCGCCCGCTGAGTCGCCCGGCGTTGCCGGGTTCTCTGCGCTGCTCGGGTGCAACGGGGGGCTGCGGAACTCGGGCCGTTGGTCCTTAGACAGTCCTCGCCCTTTTTTCCGTTGCGCCTTGTGCTGCTCGACGACGCAGAGGGCAAGGGGAAAGCTGGGCGGTGTTTGATGCGATGGCGGATGTGCTCAGAAGGTTTTTAGTATCCCCTTGTGCAGCGCCGAGCAACGGAAGCAAGCTGGGGGACGTAGGCGAGCACTGTTTGAGGGGCATAGCCCCGAGTTGCGCAGCCGCCCGGCTTGCTGAGTAGCGCAGGGAAGTCAGCGCAGCCGACCGCGTAACGCGGGGTCGCCTTTTCTTTGGCTCCTTTCTTTTGGCGAAGCAAAAGAAAGGATGCCCGCGCGTCAGGCGCGGAACCAAGCGGTTCAGCGATCACCCTCGCCAGACGTCGCAATCAGGAACGTTACCTCGCCGAGCTACTCTTCCCCTGTCGGCCTTGCTGACCGTTGCGTCCCTCCTTGCGGGGCGATCCACCTGCGCCCGGCTTGCCGGCCGGAGCCGGGGCCTTCGGCTTGTTCGTCCGCGAGGCGCTCCCCCGGCGCCCACCTGCCGGGTGTTGCCCGCCGCGGGCACCGGCCGAACGCAACTGGATCGGTTCCGGACGAATGCTCGGGTCCGGCTCGTAACCTGGATGCGCCAGTACGTCGATCGGCTTTCTGATCAGCCGCTCGATGTCCTTCAGCAGCTTGTGCTCGTCGACGCAGACCAGCGAGACGGCCGATCCTTCAACCCCGGCACGGCCGGTACGGCCGATGCGATGGACGTAATCCTCCGGCACGTTCGGCAACTCGTAGTTGACGACATGCGGCAGCTCGTCGATATCGATCCCGCGTGCGGCAATATCGGTAGCGACCAGCACGTGCAGCTTGCCGGTCTTGAAATTGCCGAGCGCCCGGGTGCGGGCGCCCTGGCTCTTGTTACCGTGGATCGCGTCAGCCTCGATGCCGGCCTTGGTCAGTTTTTCTGCCAGCCCGTTGGCGCCCCACTTGGTGCGGGTGAACACCAGCACCTGGTACCAGCCTTTTTCCTTGATCAGGTCGATCAGCAGGTCGCGCTTGCGCTCCCGGTCGACCTTGTAGACGTACTGCGTGACCAGCTCGGACGCGGTGTTGCGTCGTTCGGATTCAACGTATTCGGGATCGACGAGGAAGCTGCCAGCCAGCGTGCGGATCTCGTCGGAGAAGGTCGCCGAGAACAGCAGGTTCTGACGCTTCTTGGGGAGCAGGGCAAGTACCTTGCGGATGTCGTGGATGAAGCCCATGTCGAGCATGCGATCGGCCTCGTCGAGGACCAGCACGTCGATGCCCGAGAGGTCGACGGTGCGCTGTTGCGCGTGGTCGAGCAGACGGCCGGGGGTGGCAACGAGTATGTCGACGCCTTTCTTGAGCGCGGCGATCTGCGGGTTGATGCCGACGCCGCCAAAGATGACCAGCGATTTGAAGGGCAGGTGTGCGCCGTAGGTGCGGACGCTGTCTTCGACCTGTGCCGCCAACTCGCGGGTCGGCGTCAGGATCAGCACGCGGATCTTGCGCGGGCCGTTAATTTTGCTGCTTGCCAGACGGTTGAGGATCGGCAGGGTGAAGCCGGCGGTCTTGCCGGTACCTGTTTGGGCGCAGGCCATCAGGTCATGTCCGGTGAGGACCTTGGGGATGGCCTGGGCCTGGATCGGCGTAGGGGTTTCGTAGCCTTGATCGGCAATGGCGCGCAGGATCTCGGGGACGAGACCCAGTTCGGTGAATTTCACGTGTGGGAACTCCAGGCATCTGCCCTGCGTGCGCGGATGACCGCAGTTGCACGAACCAGTCTGGGAAGATGCTCAGGGATTGTTGAGTCCGGCCGGGCGAAACTGCCGGTCCGGATTGGACGCGCGCCAAGACTGATGAATGGCGCAGCGAGGAGGCGCGAT
>QKII01000104.1 GCA_003249625.1 Propionivibrio sp.
GGGCGGCTGCGCGGTCGAACAATCGTCTTGCTGGCCGTTAATAATTCACCGTCTGCGCAAAGATAGGAGCCTTCGGAATGGTGCTCGTTTGGCGCCAGACCCTGACGCACTTCCTCCCAGAAGAAGACGTCGGTGAGTGCGCATTCGATATCGGTGATCTGACGCCCGATCAGTGCGTCGTGCGCAAAACCCAAGTGCCGCGAAGCGGCGCCGTTGGCCATCCGGATTTCGAGCGTCTGCATGTCAACGAGAAACAGCATCTCGTTGCCATGTTCAAGCAGGAATTCGTAATGTTCCTCGCTCATGAAACCACCGGTTCGGAAGGAATGTTGTTGTCAAAAAAATACGCCACGCGCTTGCGCGGACTCAGATAACTCATTATCGGCGCCGGCAACATGGCGGGACGCAGTGCTTTTGTGATGTTGATGCTGGTTTCTTGTTCCAGATCGAGCAGGACGGCTTCTTCCTTCGGTACCTTTTCGTCGTAGACCATGACCCACGGGCGGAGCGGACGCTCCGGATTGACCGATATGACCAACGCCGCCGCGTCGTTCGAGAGATTTACGATCGATCCCGGCGGATAGACGCCGAGGCAGCGGATCAGGCGTTGAAGAATCGCCGCGTCGAATTTGCTTCGTCGCTGTCCGAAGAGCAACGAAAGTGCCTCGTGCGGCGTGATCGCCTGGGTGTGATCGACCGGGTTGCACAAGTTATCGTAATAGTTGACCAGCGCGACGATGCGCGCAGGCAAGGCAATTTTCTCCTCTTTTACTCCATTGGGATAACCGCTGCCGTCGCTCATTTCATGGTGCTGAAAAATGATGGCGAGAACGTCCGGTGCCAAGCCGAGCTGCTTGCCAATATGCAGACCGTATTCACAATGCATCGCACGCAGTTCGCGTTCGGGGCGAGTGAATTCTTCCGGGCTCATTTTGAGCAGCCGATCAGGGACTTTCATCAGGCCGACATCGTGCAGCAGGGCACCGAGTCCGAGAATGCGCGCCTGGTCCGCGGAAAATTGAAGTCCCTTGGTCAACATCATACTGAGCACGGCAACGTTCAGACTGTGCGAATAGGCTTCGTCGTTGCCGTTGCGCTCGCTCATCAGATGCAGTGTTACTTCGGGGTTTTCGAGGAAGGCGACGGTCATGCGGTCAACCAGACGCGCCATGTCCCTGATCGCCTCTTGCGGGGTGTTGATCAGGTTCCGGTTCAGGCCGCGCAGGCTGGCTGACGTCTTGAGAAAGTCCCGGTTGACCTGCTCGATGCGTGAACGTCGCTCCCCGATCAGGCGAATCCGTATTTGCTTTTCGATGAACAGCGGGGGAGGGGCTTCAGCAGTGGGCTGGTGGGCGGTTTCTTTCCCGGAGATCGTTGCGGGGGGCGCCTGTCTCGTCGTTGGCGTTTGCGTCGGCGGGAGGCTGCGCTCCGGGTCATACCGAAATCGTTTCTCACCCAATGATTGAAGGGTGCGAATCTGCTCGTCGGATGCGATACGGAAACTGTTGAGCGTAAATGGATGCTGGAACCAGGGGAGGTCGATGAAGATAAAAATACCGACACGCAGTTGGTCAGCTGCAACAAAATGCCCGCGGTTTGTAGTTCTGTCTTTTGTCACGTTGGCAGCAGGCTCGGTGGTTGTGTCGGTATTTTGGTTTGTGGTTACACCAATATCGTCTGTCTGGCAGACCTCTGCTCAATGTAGCTGCTTTGTCGATGAGTGGTCAATCAGATGGGGCCAATCAATTGATATGCTTTGTCTTTGCGATCCTGAAAGTTTGCTTGCCGAGTGTTGGTGCCAAGGATATAATCCGCGCCTCGCTTTGCCGGCGAGGCTTGTTTGTTTCTACATCGGGTGCTTTGCTCTATCAAACCGGGGCGGCGCCGCTTTTCAAGGAAAGAGAGTTTGACATGGCAATTACCGTGGCGCAAAAAGCGCAAATCATGAGTGAATACCAGCGTTCCGCTGGCGACACCGGTTCTTCCGAAGTTCAGATCGCGCTGCTGACTGCGCGCATCAATGACCTGACCGGACACTTCAAGGAGCATATCAAGGATCATCATTCACGGCGTGGTCTGCTACGCATGGTCAGCCGTCGGCGTACCCTGTTGGACTACCTGAAGCGTACGGATGTTGATTCGTATCGCTCGCTGATCCAGCGTCTCGGCCTGCGTAAGTGATCTTGCCTGCCGAACCGCGGTGCGGTCGGGATCATTCCGTTTTTGAATAAGCAACAGCGGACAGCTCGTAAGGGGTGTCCGCTGTTCTTTTTTGCAGTTTCGCCTTAAAGGCGTGTTGACGAAAGTGCGTGCCGGTGTCGTGGGTACGCGTAATGGACTTTTCGAGAGGTAACAATGTTTAAGATCGCCAAGAAGACTTTCACTTACGGTGGGCACCAGGTAACGCTGGAAACCGGTGAGGTTGCCCGTCAGGCCGATGCGGCCGTCATCGTTTCGATGGACGACACCGTCGTTCTGGTCAGCGTGGTCGGCGCCAAAAAGGTCAAGCCGGGGCAGGATTTCTTCCCGCTCACCGTCGACTACATCGAGAAAACCTACGCTGCCGGGAAAATCCCCGGCGGCTTCTTCAAGCGTGAAGGCCGTCCCTCGGAAAAGGAAACGCTGACCTCGCGCCTGATCGATCGTCCCCTGCGTCCGTTGTTCCCGGACGGCTTCTACAATGAAGTGCAGGTCGTGGCGATGGTCGTCTCGCTCAACCCGGAAATCGATCCGGACATCCCGGCGATGATCGGTGCGTCGGCGGCCATGGCCGTTTCCGGCATTCCGTTCAATGGTCCGATCGGCGCAGCACGCGTTGGCTACATCGATGGCCAGTACGTGCTCAACCCGACCTTGTCGCAGCTGAAGAAGACCCAGCTTGACCTGGTGGTTGCCGGTACGCAGTCCGCCGTCCTGATGGTGGAGTCGGAAGCCGACATCCTGCCGGAAGACGTCATGCTCGGCGCCGTTGTCTACGGTCATGAACAGATGCAGACGGTGATCAACGCGATCAACGAGTTCGTCGAAGAAGCCGGCAAGCCCGAGTGGGATTGGACGCCCGCAGCGAAGAACGAAGAACTCGTTGCCAAGCTGAACGCACTCGTTGAGGCCGATCTCCAAGAAGCCTTCCGCATCACCAGCAAGCAGAAGCGCACGCTGCGCATCAATGAAATCTCGGCCAAAGCCGTCGAGGTGCTGACCGCCGGCGACGATGCCCCGGATGCTGCCACCATCGGCAACCTGTTCTTCGATATTGAATCGCGCATCGTTCGCGGACGCATTCTTGCCGGCGAGCCGCGCATCGACGGCCGCGACACGCGTACCGTCCGTCCGATCTCGATCCGTACCGGCGTGCTGCCGCGCACGCACGGCTCGGCCCTGTTTACCCGTGGTGAAACCCAGGCGCTGGTCGTGGCGACCCTCGGCACCGGGCGCGACGAGCAGATCATCGACTCGCTCGCTGGCGAATACCGTGATCGCTTCATGCTGCACTACAACTTCCCGCCCTACGCCACCGGTGAGTGCGGCCGTGTCGGTACGCCGAAGCGTCGCGAAATCGGCCACGGCCGTCTGGCCAAGCGTGCGATGCTTGGTGCCTTGCCGAAGGCGGAAGATTTCTCCTACACGATGCGTGTCGTTTCCGAAATCACTGAATCGAACGGTTCAAGCTCGATGGCCTCGGTTTGCGGCTCCACCCTGGCGCTGATGGATGCTGGCGTGCCGCTGAAGGCGCACGTTGCCGGCATCGCCATGGGCCTGATCAAGGAAGGCAATCGCTTCGCCGTGCTGACCGACATCCTTGGCGACGAGGATCACCTCGGTGACATGGACTTCAAGGTGGCCGGTACCGAAACTGGTGTGACCGCGCTGCAGATGGACATCAAGATCCAGGGGATTACCAAGGAAATCATGCAGGTTGCTCTGGCTCAGGCCAAGGAAGCCCGTTTGCACATCCTCGGCCAGATGCAGACCGCTGTCGCCGCGCCGCGCGAGGAAGTCTCTACCTACGCCCCGCGCCTTTATACGATGAAGATCAATCCCGAGAAGATCCGCGACGTGATCGGCAAGGGTGGCGCCGTGATTCGTGCCATCACCGAAGAAACCGGTACGACGATCGACATCCAGGAAGACGGCACGATCACCATCGCGT
>QKII01000147.1 GCA_003249625.1 Propionivibrio sp.
GCAGGAGCGCTCGCTAGCCAGCATCCGCAAGACGCTGGAGGTGGACGAACTGGCGCCTGGCGAGTTGGAGAAGATCCGGACGAAACTGAAGCCGGTTGTCGAAAAATACAGCGCCAGCATTGGCGATGAATTTGCGAAGTTCGTCTTCGCCGAGCTTGCCAAGCTGCGCAAGTAGATTTTCGCGGTCTTTTTCAGTCCGGTTGGGAAATCAGAACGCCGCGAGCAGTCCGTACTCGGCTTCGCGCAACAGTGGCAGCGTTCTTGTGACTGCGTTCTCGGTGGTCTCATTGCCCATCGGCAGACTAACGCTGATCGACCCCGCGACGATGCCGTCGCGGGTACGGATTGGTACCGCGATGCCGCGCACACGCTGTGCGATTTGCTGTTCCAGCAAGGCGTAACCGTTGTCGCGAGCCTTGTTGATCAGGTCCCGGACGGCCTCTTCGGTGGTCGCGGTGAACGGTGAATAGGGCACGAATTTCCGCCCTGTGAGCCAGTGGTCCACCTCTTCCTTCGAGTAGGTCGACAAGATGGCAATACCGGCCGACGACAGGTTGGCCGGGATGCGCGCGCCGAGGACGTAGCCGACGTTCTGCACCAGATTCGACCCGTCGCGGGCGACGAAGACGATGTCGTTCTCGTCCATCACTGCAAAGTAGGCGGCGCCGCCGAGCGAAAGGCTCAGGCGTTGAAGGTATGGTTGCACTGCGCGCGGGATCTTCGCTGAATCGAAGTACGACCATCCCAGACGGAGTACGCGTGGGGTCAGCCAGAAGAGATGACCGTCGCTCTCGACGTAGCCGAGGTGTTCGAGCGTGCGCAGGTAGCGCCGCGTGGCCGTGCGGGTAATGCCGGTACGGCGGGCGGCCGTAGAGGCGGTCAGGCGGGGGTGTGTGTCGTTGAAGGCCTCGATGATTTGCAGGCCCTTTTCGAGTCCGGCAATCCAGTCTTTCTTGTTCAGCGGTGGTTTATTGTTGGGCATGGACGATCCTGATCCGCGCGATTGTCAAACAACGGTGCGCGATTGTCGCGCGGAACCGCGATAGGGTCAATCGACGGCGTGCGCGGCCCGGCCTACCATGAAAAAAACGCTGCACTCCCTTAATCAGATGAGTCTCGGGGTTGGGGTGGAAAGACAGTTAGAAAATACATTTAGAACGAGGAGGGTAATCACGCCATTTGCGTCGTGGCGGGGCAAAAAGGGAGCGGTGTATGCGCTTCATTCAGTTGATTCCGAAAATGCAGAAACATGTGAGGAATCATTGTTTGTGACGGTATTCAATCCCTGCAAGAATGTGAATCGGTCATATCGGAGGCAGTGTTCAGATGCTGCGTTGCCAAGCTCTCCGCAGAAAGTCTGCGACGTGGAGTGATCGCGATTGAGCGCTGCGTTGCCTCCGGGAACATGATTTATGAATTGTTTGCAATTTTTGATTCGCTATCCATTTTCGTATTTCCGTCATTTGCATATTTTTGACCTTTAGGAGAAGTGAGAGTATGACCACGTCATCGAAAATTATCTGGACAAAGATCGATGAAGCGCCGGCATTGGCAACTTATTCGTTCTTGCCGATCGTACAGGCCTTTACCAAGGGGACCGGTGTCGAGGTGGAGACCAGCGACATTTCGCTCGCCGGACGCATCATCGCCGCCTTCCCCGAGCGCTTGACCGAGGCCCAGCGTATCGGCGACAACCTGACCCAGCTCGGCGAACTGACGCTGCGGCCTGAAGCCAACATCATCAAGCTGCCGAATGTCAGCGCCTCCGTGCCGCAACTCAAGGAAGCTATCAAGGAACTGCAGGGCAAGGGCTACAACCTGCCTGACTATCCGGAAAATCCGCAAACCGAGGAAGAGAAGGAAATCAACGCGCGCTATTCGAAGGTGCTTGGTTCCGCGGTCAACCCGGTTCTGCGCGAAGGTAACTCCGACCGCCGCGCACCGCTTTCCGTCAAGAATTTTGCGAAGAAGAATCCGCACAAGCTCGGCCCCTGGAGTTCCGACTCCAAGTCTCAGGTCGTCTTCATGTCCGAGGGCGATTTTTACGGCAACGAGAAGTCTGTTGTCATGGACAGCGCCGATGAACTCAAGATCGAACTCGTTGGTCTCGACGGTGCGGTCAAGGTGCTCAAGGACAAGCTGAAGGTTTCGGCCGGCGAGATCGTCGATGGAACTTTCATGAGCAAGAAGGCGCTGCGCGCGTTCTACGCCGAGCAGATCGAAAAGGCGAAAAAGGAGGGGCTGCTACTCTCGCTTCACTTGAAGGCGACGATGATGAAGGTGTCCGACCCAGTGCTGTTCGGTCACGCCGTCTCCGTCTTCTTCGAGGACGTTTTCGCCAAGCACGCCGAGACGTTCAAGCAAATCGGCGTCAACCCGAACATGGGCCTCGGCGACCTGTACGCCAAGATCAAGACCCTGCCGGAAGCCAAGCAGGCCGAGATCGAGGCCGACATCCAGGCCGAATACGCCAAGCGTCCGGCGCTGGCGATGGTCGATTCCGACAAGGGAATCACCAACCTGCACGTGCCGAGCGACGTCATCGTCGACGCCTCGATGCCGGTCGTCGTTCGTGACTCCGGCAAGATGTGGAACAAGGAAGGCAAACTGCAGGAAACGCTGGCGATGGTTCCTGACCGCTGCTACTCGCGCATGTACCAGGCGATGATCGAGGACTGCAAGAAAAACGGCGCCTACGATCCGGCAACCATGGGCTCCGTGCCGAACGTCGGTCTGATGGCCCAGAAGGCCGAGGAATACGGTTCTCACCCGACCACTTTCGTCATTCCCGCCAACGGCACCGTCCGCGTCGTCGACGCCGCCGGCAAGACGTTGATGGAGCATGCCGTCGAGGCTGGTGACATCTGGCGGATGTCGCGCGTCAAGGACATTCCGGTCCAGGATTGGGTCAAGCTGGCGGTCAACCGCGCCCGTGCGACCGGCGCTCCTGCCGTCTTCTGGCTCGACAAGGAACGTGCACACGACGCCAACGTGATCGCCAAGGTCGAGAAGTACCTGAAAAACCACGACACCGCTGGCCTTGAAATCAAGATTCTGGCGCCGGTTGACGCAATCAAGTATTCGGTCGAACGCATCCGTCAGGGTAAGGACACCATCTCGGTGACTGGCAACGTGCTGCGCGACTACCTGACCGATCTGTTCCCGATCATCGAACTGGGAACCAGTGCGAAGATGCTGTCGATCGTGCCGCTGCTCGCCGGGGGCGGGCTGTTCGAGACCGGCGCGGGTGGTTCGGCGCCGAAGCATGTGCAGCAGTTCGTCAAGGAAGGCTACCTGCGTTGGGATTCGCTCGGCGAGTTCTCGGCCCTCGGCGCTTCGCTGGAGCATCTGGCGGTTAACTTCAAGAACCCGAAGGCCCAGGTGTTGGCTGACGCGCTCGACGTGGCGATCGCCAAGTTCCTCGATAACAACAAGTCGCCTGCGCGCAAGGTTGGTGAGATCGACAACCGCGGCAGCCACTTCTACCTCGCTTTCTACTGGGCGGAGGCGCTGGCGGCGCAGAGCAAGGACGCGGAACTGCAGGCCCGTTTCGCCAAAGTGGCCAAGGCCATGCAGGAGAACGAGGCGAAAATCAACGCCGAGCTGATCGGCGCGCAGGGCAAGCCGATGGACCTCGGCGGTTACTACTTGCCGGTGTTCGACAAGGCATCGGCAGCCATGCGTCCGAGCGCAACATTGAATTCGATCATCGATGCCCTCTGATTTTTAGCAGGACATGTTGATTTGATCTTTTCGGTCAGGCCCGTCACTTCCCGGCAACGAGGGCGGCGGGCCTGAATTTCTTGAATCACGGAGTATTAGCTATGCAAATCTTGAAGAAAGGCCAGGCGGGTACGATGCAGTCCAGTGACCTGATGGTCACGGTGGAGCCAGCCGATGCGCTGACCATCGAAATCGAATCGACGGTCAAGAAGCAGTTTGAGCACTTGATCCGGGCGAAACTCGAAGAAGTTCTCACACGTAACGAGGTGCGTGCAGGGAAAGTCAGTATCAGCGATCGCGGGGCACTTGACTACGCCATCGAGGCGCGTCTCGAAGCCGCGCTGCAACGGGCGGGAGGTGAGTGATGGACGACAAGACCTACTGGTACAAGGAGTACACCCAGGGGCGGCGTTTTTTCCTGAAGATTTTGCCCGGTCAGAGTGTGCAGGAAAACATCAAGGCGTTGGTCGTCAAGGAGAAGGTCAAGGTTGGCGTGATCCTGTCGGCGATCGGCTCGGTCCGCAACCTGCGCGTTAACGGCATCAAGAGCGGCGCCAAACTGCCGATCACCCCCGCACGGCTCACGCCGCATGAACTCGACGGCCCGCTCGAACTGCTCGGACTTACCGGCAACATCGTCCCGGGAACGGACGGGACGCCGGACTGCCACCTGCACGTCATCGCCGGCAAAGCGTCGGGTGACGTCGTTGGCGGGCAACTGGAAGATGCCGAAGTCTTCGCGACCTGCGAAATCGTGCTGATCGAACTGATGCTGGACGGTATCGAGCGCCACATGTCCCGTTCCGGCGGCACGTCCACTATCTACTTCGCGGAGGAATAACCATGGCCGACTATAAACTGCGCCGGTCGTTGCTGTACGTGCCGGGCAACATGCCATCGATGCTGCAGAACGTGCCGCTGTTCGGCTGCGATGCTGTTCTGCTCGATCTCGAAGACGCCGTTCCGCTGGCCGAAAAGGATGCCGCACGCATTCTGGTGCGCCGCTTCCTCGACGGTTACAAAGTACGCAACAAGGAAATCCTCATCCGGATCAACGGCCTGGATACCAAGTGGGCGCTGGATGACTTGAAAGCAGTCCTTCCCGCCAAGCCCGACGGTATCCGCCTGCCCAAGGCCGATACGCCGGAAGTCGTCGAACACCTCGACACCCTGCTTACCGAGTATGAAGAGGAACTCGGTTTCGAAGTGGGGCATTTCAAGATCCTGCCGTCGATCGAAACCGCCGAAGGTGTCCTCAACTCGCCGAAGACCGCCAAGGCTTCGTCACGCCTGATCGGCCTGGCGTTCGGTGCCGAGGACTACACCGCGACGATGGAAATCAACCGTACCAAGACCGGCGAGGAATTGTTCAACGCCCGCATGACGGTGCTGTGGGGCGCCAAGGCAGCGGGGATCCAGGCTATCGACACGATCTTTGCCGATGTCAATGACATGGAAGCGCTGCGCAAGGAAACCGAGTTGATCAAGAAACTCGGCTTCACCGGCAAGTGCATGATCAACCCGCGCCAGATCGACGTCATTCATGACGTATTTGCGCCGAAGCAGGAAGAAGTCGACTACGCCCTGGAAGTCATGGAAGCCATCAAGCGTGCCCGCGAAATGGGTACCGGTGTCATCTCGCTGAAGGGCAAGATGATCGACCGGCCGGTCGTGGTGCGCGCCGCCCGCGTGCTGAATACGGCCCGCGCACACGGCATGGTGGACGTAGTAATCAACGAGGAGGACATCAATGGTACGGAATAGTCTGGGCCGGCTGATCCCGGAAACTTTCGCCGGCAAGAAGCTGATTCCCTACAGCGACCCGTGGTCGCTCCAACCCCACGCCGAGCGCTCGACGCGCGCGATCCGGCGTTTGACCCACAACGGCAGCAAGCTGGTTGGCGGCCTGCGCGACGCGATCATCGCTTCGGGGCTCAGGGATGGAATGACCATCTCCACCCACCACAGCCTGCGCAACGGCGACTACCTGCTCAACGAGTTGGTCAAGGAAATCGACGCGCTGGGTATCCGCGACATCAAGATCGCGTCGAGTTCGGTGCACATCGTCAATGCCGAACTGATCCCCTACATCCGCAAGGGTACGATCACCGGCTTCGAGTGCGGGGTCAATGGCCCGATCGCCGAACTGGTGTCCAAGGGCGAACTCGACTGCCCGATCATCGTCCGTTCGCACGGTGGCCGTGCGCGTGCGCTGATCACCGGGGAAGTACCGGTCGACGTCGCCTTCCTCG
The DNA here is from genome assembly GCA_003249625.1 of Propionivibrio sp. Next base: position 5,976 of record QKII01000147.1, read on the forward strand.
CGGCGCCGTACTGCGACGAGTATGGCAACTTCAACGGCTTTTACGGCCCGTCGGCCTGTGGCAGCCTTGGCTATGCGCTGGTCGATGCGCAGCATGCGCACAAGGTCGTGGCGGTAACCGATAACCTGGTGCCGTTCCCGGCCGTCCCGGTTGGCATTCCTCAATCGGTGGTCGACTTCGTTTGTCAGATGCCGCGTCTCGGCGACCCCAAGAAGATCGTCTCCTCGACGACCAAGATCACCACCGACCCGATCGGCTTGCAGATCGCCAAGTATGCGGCGATGGTCATCGAGGCCACCGGCTACGTCAAGGACGGCTTCTCGTTCCAGACCGGCACCGGTGGCATCTCGCTGGCCGTGGCCGAGCACGTGCGCAACATGATGCGTCGCGACAAGGTCAAGGGCAGCTTTGGCCTCGGCGGCATCACGGGCTACTTCGTCGACATGCTCGAAGAGGGACTGTTCGAAGCCCTGTTCGACGTGCAGTGTTTCGACCTCAAGGCTGTGCAGTCGATCGGCCAGAACCAGAAACACGTGGAGATCACCGCCGGAACCTATGCCAACCCGTTCAACTGCGGAGCGATCGTCAACCGTCTGGACTGCGTCATCCTCAGCGCGACCGAGACCGACGTCAATTTCAACGTCAACGTCAACACCGAGTCGATGGGCTACCTGCTGCACAATACGGGTGGCCACTGCGACGCGGCGGCGGGCGCCAAGGTGTCGATCGTCGTTTGTCCGTCGATCCGCGGCCGTCTGCCGATGGTCCGGGACGAGGTGACGACCATCTCCACACCGGGCGAGACCGTCGGCGTGATCGTCACCGAGCGCGGCATCGCGGTGAACGACAACCTGCCGGAACTCAAGGCGGAACTGATCAAGCGGGGCGCGCCGGTGAAGGATATCCGGCAACTGCGTGACGAGATCTACGCCGTTACCGGTGTGCCGAGGCCCGTCGAGTTCGAGGACAAGGTCGTAGCCCTCATCGAGTACCGCGATGGCTCCATCATCGACGTTATCCGCCAAGTCAAGGCGTAGCTACCTGGACGCCCGGGACAGCCGGCAAGATGCGCTGGCCTGGGCACTGGGGCGTGGGCATCCGGCAACGCTGTTCCTGGCGCTGAATATCCCGGGCGGAGACAAGACCCCGCCCGGGGCCGAGGCGCTGTTCCTCTGGATGCTCAACCAGCTGCCGGCTGTACTCCCGGGCTTCGTCGAGTCGAGCAAGTTCCATGACGTTCTAGGGCCGTACGCGATCCTGGGACTCGACGCCGACCCGAAAGTGGTCAAGGCAGCCTGCGTCCATCTCGAGGCAGGGCACCCTTCGTCGAGGCTGATCGACCTCGATGTTTACTCGCCGGACGGACTCCAGGTCGACCGGAATGCGCTAGGCCTTCCCAAGCGTACCTGTCTGGTTTGCGACCAGCCTGCGGTTGACTGTATCCGCGCCAAACGCCATTCACTTCACGATGTCATCAACCGGGTCCATGAACTCCTTGTGCCATTCCGAACTTGAGCATCTCGCCGACGCATTGGCACGCGGCGCGAGCATGGAACTCTACCTTACCCCCAAGCCTGGCCTCGTCGACCTGCTCGACAATGGCTCGCATCCCGATCTCTCCATTCCGCTGATGGAGCAGTCAATCGGAATCGTTGGCGACTATCTCAAGGCGATCGTGGCCTCGCTGCGCTCGGATGAACCATTCGTATGTCAGCGCGACTTGGCTATCCGAGCCGAGCGTCGCCTCTACGACGAGCTGGGAACGAATACTCACAAGGGTTACATTTTCCTCAGCGGCATGCTGCTTATCGCTCGCCATCATGCCGGGATCGCCGACGAGACAGCCGTGCGGCAATCGCTTTCCATCATCACACGAACCTTCTTCGATACGGCGGCGCAGACTGGCTCCAATGGCGAAAGGGTCCGCCGCGAATACCAGACTTCCGGAATCGTGGGTGAAGCCATCAGCGGCTATCCGTCCCTGTTCGACGCGGCTTTGCCAGCGTTCCGCAGCGCGTTTGCGCGGCACGGATGCGCAACGACAGCGTCGTTCGCCATGATGGCGCGACTGATGCAGACCGTTGACGATACGACCACGCTCCACCGCGCCGGCCCAGACGGTTTGCAGCGGGTCAGGGAGGATGGGCGCAGGCTCGAAGGTTTGATCGCCGAGCGTGGTGATGCCGTTGCTTTCCTCGAAAAGCTCAATGACCGGTACAAGGTGCTGAATCTCACCATCGGCGGTGTGGCTGATATGCTGGGCATGGCGTTCGCCTGCCTGCTGGCCAGCGGCGAAATCAGAGACGACGTTCCGAACGAGATTTCTGCTGCTGTCGAGCGCAAGCAACTGCTCGCGGCCTGACTTTTTGCAGAGACGACGGTAGGAAAACTACCAGCCGCGCCGGCGTAAAGTGGGGCGCTTGCTTTCCTCAACGAGCCATTCGAGTGACGGCCATGCTATCGAACTTGCCGGGTAGCTGATTCAGCAAAGCTGAACTCTGTCCAGGCTGATTGCGTTTGCTGGAGAAAGCGTCAGGAAAGGCTTGGGATTGAAGGTTATGTCGATGGTTCTTGGTGGTCCCCCAAGCAGGAGCGCTCGATCAGCCACGACCCTTCCTCTGTCGTCCGACTCATCCGCCGATCGACCGGCCAGCATTGCAGATCGTCCCCTGCATACGGCATGATCAACCGATTGGCTTGCTCGGGTGCACCGTCCAGCCAATCTTCCAGATTCTCTGGCTCCAGGATGACGGGCATACGCTCGTGAATGGGCTTCATCAGCGCATTCGCCGCCGTCGTGATAAGGCAGACTGTGCGCAGGATCGAGCCATCGGGCGCGCGCCAGGATTCCCAGATTCCCGCGAGCGCCAACGGTTCACTGGATGCGCGACTGAAGTAATACGGCTGTTTAATCCGCCCTTCCGTCTTCCATTCGTAGAATCCATCCGCGGGCACCAGGCACCGCCGTTTCCTGAACGCATCCCGGAACGCGGGTTTCTCGGCGACAGACTCTCCACGGGCATTGGCCAGACGGTTGCCGATCGTCGGATCTTTCGACCAGTGCGGCACCAGTCCCCAGCGGAGCAGATGAGCGACCCGTTGCCCTTCGGGCGAGCGGCGGATGACCGGGATATCCGTTCCCGGGGGGATGTTGAAGCGCGGAGCGAAATCGACGCACTCCGCTATCTTGAAGAAGGTTATCAACTCCGCGGGAGAAGCCTTCAGCGCAAAGCGGCCGCACATCGTTAGCGTGCCTCGGGCAACTGATCCCAGCGGGTCGTGTATGCGGGCGATTTTTTCTCGCGCTTCATCGTCCATTCCTTGTCGATGCCCTCTGCCGCCGAGCGTAACGTCCCGCGGCCCCAAGTGGCGTTGATGCGGTCCATCGCCTGCATCAGGCGAGGATTGTCCTGCCGCTTGGAGAAGAGATCGCCCTGCACGGTTCCTGCGTCGCACAGGTTCATCAATACCACCCCGGCTTTCTGGTAAGCATAGCCCGGACGATAGATCTTCTTGAGCGCCCAGCGGGCGACGGTGATGAGGCGCAAGGTGTCGTCAGTCGGTGTCGGCAACGGCACTGTCAGACCCTGCTGGTATTGCGGTGCATCGGTTCGATGGGGATTGGTCCGTAGATAGACCTGAAGCATGCCGGCGAGGGAATGTTGCCGACGCAGCTTCTCGGCAGCAATGCTGATGTAGCTGGCCACTGCCTCCTCCAGCGACGGGAGATCATGGACGTACTGCCCGAAGGAGCGCGAGGACTGGATTTGCTGGCGCGGCGGACTGACGTCCTCGAGGGCCAGACAGGAAGCGCCGTTCAGTTCGGCCTGCGTCCGTTCCAGAACGACCGAGAAGCTTCGGCGCAAGGCGGCCGGGTCAGCTTGGCGCAGCGCCTCGACCGTCCGGATGCCGCGGTCGGCGAGTTGTTCGGCTAGCCGACGTCCGACCCCCCAGACCTCGTCGACCGGCAACGAGCGGAACAAGGCAGCGCGTTCCGTTTCGGCAAGTTGAGCGAAATCGCACACCCCGTCGTGCCCTGCCAACCCTTTCTTGGCACAGTGATTGGCGAGTTTCGCCAGCGTCTTGGTCGGGGCCATGCCCACACAGACCGGGATTCCGACCCAGTGCCGCACGCGCTGCCGGATGGTCTGGCCGTAGGCCAGGCTGTCCAGCCGCTCGAAACCGTCGAGGCCAAGAAAACACTCGTCGATGCTGTAGATTTCCTGTTCGGGCGAGAAGGTCGCCAGCACGCTCATCATGCGGTTGCTCATGTCGGCATACAGTTCGTAGTTGCTCGACAGGGCGATGATGCCGTGTTTCTTGGCGAGTCCCTGCATCTGGAACCACGGCGTCCCCATCTTTATGCCGAGGGCCTTGACCTCGGCGCTGCGGGCGACGGCGCAGCCGTCGTTGTTCGAGAGTACCACCACGGGCCGGCCTTCGAGGAGCGGGTTGAACACTCGCTCACAGGATACGTAGAAATTGTTGCCGTCGACCAGCGCAAAGCGGGGCATGTGACCGCCCGTTACGGGACGAGTGAATGAATGACCTGGGTGACGACGCCCCAGATGTGCAGTTCCTGTCCCTCCTGGAACTCGATTGGAGCGTAATCGGGGTGCTCGGCGCGCAGGCGGATCCGGCCATTCCGCTTTTCCAGACGCTTGACCGTGAATTCGCCATCGACGACGGCAATCACGATTGATCCGTGCCGCGGCGTGAGTGCCCGGTCGACGACCAGCAGATCGTTGTCATGGATCCCGGCCCCGGTCATTGAGTGCCCGCGGGCGCGCACGAAGAAGGTGGCTTCGCGATGGCGGATCAGGTATTCGTTGAGGTCCAGCGTCTCGGCCACGTAATCGTCTGCCGGGCTGGGGAAGCCCGCGCGGACGGTATGGGCGAACAGCGGCCACCCTCCCGGGAGCGGATGCGCAACGGGCCGCGTGATGGACGGAATGCGGGATGCGGCGACGCTGTTTTCAGCGCCTTTCAGTCGGCTCATTTCCACATCGCCCGCATGCGGGCGGCGAGGTCGATGCGCGGACCCGCTGTGGCAGGATTTCGGGCCTGCCACTCTTCGAAACCCGGTACCTCGGGTTGTGGCCAGGTGCGTTCCTCGAAATGGTGCAACAGCCGCGCCGGGATAAAGCGTGTCCGACCGGCGTAGACGTGACGGTCGCCGCCACCGGTCGGTCCGGTGGTATAGAAACGTTGCGGTACAAGCACGTCGAGTTCGTCCTTGGCCCGGGTCAGGGCGACGTAGAGCAGGCGGCGTTCTTCCTCGATTTCCTCTTCGCTGCCGGTGGCCAGATCGGACGGCAGGCAGCCGTCGACCGCGTTGAGGATCGAGACGGCGCTCCATTCCTTGCCCTTGGCAGAATGAATGGTCGACAGGATCAGGTAGTCCTCGTCGCGCAAGGGAACGCCCGCTTCGTCGCTGGTGGCATCCGGCGGGTCGAGGGTCAGTTCGGTAAGGAAGCGTTCCTGGTTTGCGTAGGTGGCGGCGATGCGCACCAACTGCTGGATATCGGCCCGACGTACGTCGGCGTCCTCGAAGATACCGTCCATCCGGGCGTCGTACCAGCGGGCGAGCTGCTCCATCGGCAGGGGCCAGGCGCTGGGCGCGGGTTGCCCGGTGTCTTCGAGTGCCGCGACGAGATCCAGCCAGTCCGGACGGGCCGCTTCCGGCACCGGCTGTTCGGCCAGGAGTGTGGCACCCGGCGGCGCCGACTGGATGTTATCGAGCAGACGGCTGGCGGTCTTCGGGCCGATGCCGGGCAGGAGTTGGAGCGCCCGGAACCCGGCGACACGGTCACGCAGGTTCTGCGCCCAGCGCAGCAGCGCGAGGACGTCCTTGACGTGGCGCGCTTCGAGAAACTTGAGGCCGCCGAATTTGACGAAAGGAATGTTTCGCCGGGTCAGTTCGATTTCGAGACGAACGCTGTGTGAAGCCGAGCGGAAGAGGACGGCCTGCGCTTTCAGTGCCGTGCCGCGTTCTCGTCGTGCGAGGGTTTGCTCCGCGACGTAGGTGGCCTGGTCAATCTCGTCGCGGAGGCTGATGAGCTGAGGCCGCCGGGCCGAGGCGCGTTCGCTCCACAGGTCCTTGGTAAAGCGCTCCTTGGCGCCGGCAATGACGGCGTTGGCGGCGGCGAGGATCGGCTGAGTCGATCGGTAGTTTCGGTCGAGGGTAATGATCCGGGCCGGTGGATCGAAATGCCGGGGGTATTCGAGAATGTTGCGCACCGTGGCGCCACGAAAACGGTAGATCGACTGGGCATCGTCCCCGACCACGGTCAGCCCGCGCCCGTCAGGTTTGATGGCTCTAAGCAGGGACGCCTGCAAGTGGTTGGTGTCCTGGTATTCATCGACTAGGACATGGGGAAAGCGGCGGCCGAGTTCGGCGGCGATGTCAGGGTCACAGGCCATTTGCGCCCAATAGAGCAGCAAGTCATCGTAGTCGAGCACCTGCTGTGCCTGTTTGGCTTCGACGTAGCCGAGGAACAGGGTCTTGAGTTCCGCCTCCCATTCACTGCACCAGGGAAAGGTGGATTGCAGCACCTCGCCGAGATCGCTCTGAGTATTGACCGTGCTGGAGTAGATCGCCAGGCACGTGCCTTTCAAGGGGAAGCGCTTCCCCTGAGCGGAGAGATCGAGTTCGTGGCGCACGAGATTCATCAGATCGGCCGAGTCTTCCCGGTCGTGGATGGTGAACGCGGGGTCGAGACCGATCCGGCCAGCGTATTCGCGCAACAGGCGCGCACCGACGCTGTGGAAGGTACCTGCCCAAGGGAAACCGTTGCTGACCAGTGTGGCGTGACGTGGCGAGACCTGCCCGGCAATACGCTGCACGCGCCGGGTCATCTCATCAGCGGCGCGGCGCGAGAAGGTGAGCAGGAGCAACCGATCCGGATCGGCCCCGTACGCGAGCAGATGTGCGACCCGGTGCGCCAGGGTATTGGTCTTGCCCGTGCCGGCGCCGGCAATGATCAGCAGCGGGTCGCTGACGACGCCGGGGCCGATGCCATGTGTCGCCGCTTCGCGTTGCGCGTCGTTGAGGCGGGCGAGATAGGCCGGAGCGGTAACAGTTACGTCGTTCATGCGGAACAGGCAATGTCATCGGAAGAGGAGATCGTGGGGTCGTGTAACTCGGAGCGGACGGTCGCAATCCAGACGATCGCTTCGTCGCACTCCGGGCAGATGCGGTATTGCTGTACGCCGTGCCGTGCCGGCTCCATACGGGCTGGATCGATCGGTGCGTGGCAGTGGGGGCAGATGAAGCGGTGTTGGGCGGACATGGCAAACTCCTCGACTACTGTAATTATATACAGTAGTCGAGTTGGGCATCAGATTGCAATAGTGAAAAGCTCGTACGGTCTTGCCGACCCGTCCCGCTCCGAGGAGAATCGCCGGGTAATCGGCCCATTGTTCTTCTTACCCACGAAAGGAAGATCCATCATGAAGTTGATCGCCGCCCTCGTGTTTTCTCTCTTTTCCGCTGCCACGTTCGCCCAAGGTCTTGCCGGCTGTAATGCCAAGGCCCTCAGCAAGGACGGCAAGCCGCTGGTCGGTGCAGCCAAGACATCCTTCGTCAAGAAGTGCCAGGCCGACATCAAAATCGCTTGTGAAGTCAAAGCGGTCGGCGAGAATGGCAAGAGGCTTTCTGGCGCCGCCAAGAATTCCTTCATGAAAAAATGCGTGAACGAAGCACCGTAGTCGCGGGCAACGAGACGTTTGCGCCGGATAACTACAGATAAAAAAATCCCGGGCCAGTGCGGCTCGGGATTGAAATCCCATCGTTGCGATGGGTCAGGGAGGGTCAATCAGTGTCAGCGGGGGGGCTGAAGCACGACTGCATCTTAGGCCTGCCTCAAGGCGCCGTCTGTACGTGTTATCACCAATCGCGTAACAGTGTGTGCTGCCTGTTTTTGAGGCAGTGCCACTTTCCTCTTTTCCGAGAAGACCCTACGGTACTTGTCCCAGCGTTTTCCACAGGCTTGTCCAAGGGTTCTGTGAATCGATCCGCCATGGAGTTCTTTGGTGCTGCGGAACGGCGTTTTCTGTTTTATTGCCTTTCCTCTGACGGCTACGCCGCTTGTAGCCGAAACACTGACTGTCCCCATCATGGGTACCACGGACTGTGAAACGCTTCGGTTGCCGAATCCCGAACACATTATCCGGAGGACACGCCTGGCCGATATCGATGGCCGGGATGTCGGTCTGAGACAGATCAAGGCGGGCATGGCTTGATGTTTCAGCCTTACGCCAGAGGGATGACAAAACAGGAGCGAGCTGACCAGGAACACGCCGAATTCCTGGCAAAGCTTCGGCGGTAGCAAACAACGGGGCTTCGACCAATGTGCTTATCCCTCCGGTGGCAACCTGGTTCAAGTACAAGGAACCAAGAGGAGAAATCTTAGTCGTATCGGTTCATTGGCGTTCCTTTAAATAGCGCCGAAAAATCAAACCGATGAGGGCTGCGAGTGTCGGTTTGGCTACGCCGGACACAACACTGTTCTGAATGTAAAAAGGAGCGGGCCATGGGGAACGTGTCTGCAAGGGCGGTTCAGTCACAGCAGATTTCAAGCGTTCGCTTTGCGTGTACTACAGACGGCTGTGACACTGCGTCAGGCCAGCGTCTTCATAACCGAAGATGGATGATCGGGCTACGGGCGCAGTACTTTGACAACGACGCTCGAGTGATCTGATGGCGCTTTTTTGGCGAATTTTGGGCGCTGTGATACTGGTTAACCTGACCGTCGTGGGGCTATTTACCGCGCTGGCTACGATGCAGTTCGCAGGTGTAAATACGAGTCTCGCCGGCGAGCGCCTTCAAGTGCTTGCCATCCGGGCCGCGGCTCCCTTTGAGCAGGCCGTGCGGCTTGGGCTTTCGCTCGACACTGTCCGTAACGCTAGTGTTCTGATCGAAAGAGCAAAACAATGGGATGAATCGATCAACGCGATCCACGTGTTTCGGAGTGACGGAACCGTTGTCTTCTCCTCAGTTGGCGCTCCACCGGAACGAATTCCTGAACGGGTCGAGGCAATGCGACGGCAGACGGGGGGGCGCTCCAAGTTCATCGAGATGGAAGATCGTCTTCTGAGTGGGGTCGAGATTCTTGGGAGCGATGGTCGAAGCAGCGGATACCTCCTCATCGAATATCCTGCTTCCAGTGCGACTACCCGCGCGCTAGCGATGATCGCAGAGTTGGGGATGAGCTCGATGGCTGCGCTTCTCCTGGCTAGCTTGATTGGCGCCGCCATGTTGCGCTTGGGACTCGCACGCGAGATCGGGCATTTCCGTACGCTGGATGGTGTAATCGACGCATTTGAGCGGTCGGCGTGGCGCACTGCCGCAGGAGCCAACTCGGTCAACGATTTGCATGATGCTACAGATCTGCGCGCCCAACTCGAACGCGCTGAAGAGTGTTACCGGTCTGCAGGCCAGTTCCTCGGTCAACACAGGGGCGAAGCCCCATGAAAGAAAACATCAATGCTTTTGCACGCTCCGGAATGCATCTGCGCTTGGTTACGGTGGTGGCAGGCGTCGTCCTGGCTACTATCGCCGCGGTAGGTTTTGTGACCGTCGTCGCCTTCGAACGAGCGATTTCGCCCGAGTTGGAGCAGCGCGCGCGCCTCACGGGCAGCCTTGTCCGGGCCGAACTGCAGCGCGTGCTAGAACTGGGCGTGCCTTTCGAAGCCGTGAGCGGTTTGGAACGCTACCTTGCGAAGTCACTGCAGGATTTTGAGGAGGTCGCCCGGATTTCTGTAGTGGCTGTAGACGGCACAATAGTCGCGGAGGCGGATCGTCTGCGCGAGCCCGGTAAAATATCACCTGATCCTCGCAGAAGTAGCCAACCCGCACTACGTCTGCCAGTATTGGACGCTAGCCGCGTCGTAGGCCATGTGGAGGTCCAACTGGATCCTCGGGTTCTCCAAAGCCGTTTGCGCAATGTCTTCCTTGACGTGGCGGTTCTCGCTATAGCAGCGACTCTGGTTGCCGTCGAGCTGGTTCTTGCAATCATCGCCGGCACCGTTCGTTTTCCCCTTGAGCAACTCGGTCGTTTGCTTGAAGAGCATGCAGGCGGCGATTTCCGTCGCCGTGTCCCGGAGCGAGGCATCAGTGGAATTCTGCGCATGGCCCGCCGGCTCAACGATCACGCGACCGACCTGGCGGAGCGCTTCCGCGTCATGCCAGAACGTCTCAGGCTGAGCATCGCTGCAACGGGGGCATGGCAGATTGCCAGTAGCACACCCACGTTGATGCGAGTATCCGAGGTTGGCGATATTCGCATAGCGCTGTTCCTGTACTCCGCTGCGACCGAAGTGGCTACCGCCTTCATGCCTGTCTTCGCTAGCGCGGCGGAACGTCCGGATAACATTCCTTCAGCGTGGGCCGCTGCATTGCCACTGCTCGCCTATCTGCTGGCTTTGGCTATCCTGTTGCCGCTGTCAGGGGGGCTGGCAGCGCGCTATGGGCCTCGACGACTTTTTCTCGGCGCAATCGTGCCCACATGTATCTCTCTCGCCGCGCTCGCAAACAGCGAAAGCCTTTTCGCCATAATCGTGTGGCGTGCGGCGATGGCGGCCTCCTACGCCCTCGCAACAGTGAGCTGCCAGGAATACGCGCTGCGTGCGAGTGCCGATCACGGTGGGGTGCAGGGGTCCAGTGCCTTCCTTAGTGTCATCTTTGCGGGGGTGTTCTGCGGATCGACGCTCGGTGGTGTGCTGGCAGGTCGATTCGGATTTGGAGCCGCCTTCGTGGCGGGGGCGACGATTTGCGTGGTTGCCGGGCTGTTGGGGATGCGCACAATGTCCGGCGACGCTGGTGACCCATGCCCTCGTTCGATTTCAGGGCCACATGGTGGCAGGGAACGGCGCGCGTGGCCTGGCCGTGATTTTATTGTGCTGGTCCTTGGTGTGGTGGTTCCGATGCAAGCAACCACTGCTGTCGTGGTCTGGTACCTGGTTCCTTTAATGCTCGCAGCGCAGGGGGCAGGACCCGCGGAGATCACGCGGGTGGTGATGATCTACTACTTGGCCAGCGTCGCGGTGGGGCCCGTTACGTCGCGGCTCGCATACGAACCGAGCCGCTTCGTGCCGCTGGTGGCGGCCGGGGCGGGGGGGGCTGCTGTGACGTTGGTAGCCGCAAGTCAGGCGGCCTCGGCGTTGTCGCTCGCGGCTGCCATGGCGGCACTGGGGGCGGCACACGCGTTGCAGCGCGCTCCGCAGTATGCCATCGCCGGCAGTTGGATGCGCAAGGGGGCTGGCTCGCTTGGGTGGCTACGGCTGGGGGAGCGTGTCGGAGCCATCGTGGGGCTTGGCTGCAGTGCGCTGCTACTGCAGGGGCAGGACGCGCAGACCAGCCTCGCACAGCTCGGGGCGGTCGTGTTTTCGGCTCTCGTAGCCTTCGTCGTGCTTCACGTCTTCAACCGCAGCAACACCCAGGAGGAGGCCGTATCATGAGTTTGATCCGCTTCGTGCTTATGTCGTTTGTGGTTGCTGTCGGTGCCTCCAGCGCCTTCGCAGCTCCATTCAAGATAATGATTGTGACCTGGAGCGGGTGTGAACAAGCATGTCAGGGCTTCGAGGACTACCTGCGTGAGCAGCGCGTCCCCGCCGAAATCATGCTGCGCGATGCGGGCGGGCAGAAGGAACGACTGCTCGCGATCAGGCAAGAGGCGGCGGCTAGCCGGCCGGATCTGGTGGTGACATACGGCACCAACGTGAGTCGTGCGTTGGCCGGTACCCTTGACGATGCAGAGTCGCGCGTTCGTCTCTCTATGCCGAAAGTCTTCATGATAGTCGCCGATCCGGTGGGCGCGGGGTTGGTGCGCAGCCTCGACTCTCCGGGGCGTAGCGACCTTACGGGCACTTACAACCGCGTACCTGAGACGGTTAACATCGAGACCATTCGGTCCTACCTGCCTCGTTTCCGGCGTTTGGGGTTGCTGGTGAACCGGGACGAGAAGAATGCGCTGGTGAAGCTCGACGAAATGGTGGCGCTGGGCAAGTCGATCGGCTTTGATGTGGTGTCAGCCGATTTGTCCCTCGATGGGCAGGGAAAACCACGAGGCGAGGACATCGCCACAAAGCTTGGAGATCTGAAAGCCGCAGGGGTGGATTTCGTCTACCTCGGGTCTTCTTCTTTCCTGCGCGAACAGCGCGATACATTTACCTCTGCGGCGCTCGCACAAGGTCTCCCGTTGCTGACACCCTATGAGGTGATGGTTCGCGAGTCGAAGGCCCTAATGTCCGTGGCTGCCCGCTATTATGACGTTGGACGTCTAGCTGCCGAGCAGGCGCGCAAGATTCTTCAAGACGGTGCCGAACCGGGGCGCCTGCCCATCGCGCGCATCACGCGCTTCGCAATTACCATCAATATGAGTGTGGCCAAGCAATTGCGGAAGATTCCGCCAATCGAATTGTTGCAGGTGGCAGAGATTGTGAATTGATCGTGTCGGTGGCAGGGGAGTTTTGGGCCTGTGTAATTAAAGAAGCTCTTTAGAGACGGCGGAACTGAGGTTATCTCGGTACGCTGGCCGACTTTCCTGTCGGCAAGATCGTCATTTCTTCCACTTTTGGGGCGGATTCACAGGCCGGGCCGGTTGGTCATGAATTCAACCTTGTTTTGCCCGTTGCCGAGATCCGTTACCGAACGCAGCGAAGCCTTCTTCCCGTCAGGCGATACAATTCCTTACAATTTCCAATGCAGTTGGCGAATCGGAGCAACAGGTCGGGCGCACACTGCACGCTGTGGAGAGGAACTCGCGTTGCAGGTGTTTTACCGCTGTTTCGGATCAACGAGATGAAGGCGATGCGCCAACGGCGCATGTCCGAGGTGGAGAAGGTTATGAATTTGGCGAAAGAGATCTGCAAAAATACGGGCGTTGGCGTGTTGGCCATGCTCCTGATGTTTGCCGTTCCCGTAGCTCAGGCTAATCCGTGGTTCGGGCAGTCGGCCAGGGATGCGGGCGGTCAGGGCCAGCGTGCCGAGCGCCAGAATGACGCGCAGCGCCAGTCGTTCCAGCGTGAAGAGCAAGCCCGGAATCAGCGTGCGCAAAGGATGTCGGCGGAGGAGCGGCAGCAGTTGCGGCGCGATATCCGGGAAGGAGGTCGCGAGGTCTATCGGTCACGGCGCTAACAGGTTTTCAACTGACGAATGCAAAAAAGCCAGACTGCGGTCTGGCTTTTTTGTTGTGGCAATTGGGCCGTATCAGACTTGCTTTCTGACCAGCGCATCTTCCTCGGCGATGGCTTCCTTGCTGGCGCGGATACGCAGGAAGAAGACCACCGTGGCCACGACGGTGAAGGCGATGCCGATGGTTGTCGCTGTGTCCATCGGCAGGCCGAAGCCGATCTTGGCGTTGGCGATGAAGGTCACGACAATCGTCGTCATCAAAACGGCTGGAATCGTGCATACCCAGTGGAACTTGTTGTGGCGCACGAGATAGGCGGCGGCAGCCCAGAGCATGACCATAGCCACGGTCTGGTTAGCCCAGCCGAAATAACGCCAGATGACGTCGAAATCTGATTTCGAGACGAGGTAGCCGACGACGAACAGCGGGACGGATATCGTCAGGCGCTTGGCGATGTCCTTCTGCGGCAGCTTGATGAACTCGGCGATGATCAGCCGCGCCGCACGGAAGGCAGTGTCGCCCGAGGTGATCGGCAGGACGACGACGCCGAGCACGGCCAGGACGCCGCCGAGACCGCCGAGCAGTGAGGTGGAAACGTCATGGACGACCTTGGCCGGTCCGCCAGCCGCGAGGACGGCATTCATCGCCGCGGGGGTTTCGTAGAAGCTCAATCCAAGCGTGCACCAGATCAGCGCGATGATGCCCTCGCCGATCATCGCGCCGTAGAAGACGAAACGGCCGTTTTTCTCGTTCTGGATACAGCGGGCCATCAGCGGCGATTGTGTCGAATGGAAACCGGAAATGGCGCCGCAGGCGATGGTGATGAAGATCAGGGGCCAGATCGGCAATGCTTTCGGGTGAAGGTTGCTGAACAGACCTTCCGCGCCGCTTGCCGCAGCGAAGAAAGGCTTGCCGCTGACGATCAGGCCTATGATCAGTCCGAAGGACATGAACAGCAGGAGCCCGCCGAAGATCGGGTAAAGGCGGCCGATGATCTTGTCCACCGGCATGATCGTGGCCAGGATGTAGTAACCGAAGATGATTGCGGTCCAAAGGGCGACGTCCATTCCGCTCATCGAACCGAGCAGCTTGGCCGGGCCGAGGACGAAGACGATGCCGACGAGCAGCAGCAGGATGACAGCGAAGACATTCATCAGTTGCTTCATCACGTTGCCGAGCTGCTTGCCGACGATGTTCGGCACCGACGCGCCGTTTTGGCGCACGCTGAGCATGCCGGAGAAATAGTCATGTACCGCGCCTGCGAAGACGCAGCCGACGACGATCCACAGCATCGCCACCGGCCCGTAAAGTGCGCCGAGAATCGGGCCAAAGACCGGGCCGAGACCGGCGATGTTCAGCAGCTGGACGAGCCAGACCTTGGCGTTGGACATCGGCACGTAGTCGACGCCGTCTTGCGAAGCGTAGGCCGGAGTTTTCAGAGCCTCCTTCGGACCGAAGATACGTTCGATGATGACGCCGTAGGTGAAATATCCCGCGAGCAGCAGCCCGACGCAGAGAAAGAACCAGAGCATGAATAATCCCTCCTGTTTTTGTGGAGGCCCGACTCTACGTCCGATTCCGGAGTCATGGCGTCGACTCTGACGAACGGCTCCAGCAGGGCGTGAGCGGTCGCTGAGCGCGCGCGAGTGGCGCGATCTTATTGTGACGGATCAGGCTATGAACAACCGTTCCTTGATTTCGCGCAGGTGCCGGCGGCTGACAGGAACGCGCAGACCGTTGCGCATCACGATTTCTCCGCCGCCATTTTCGTGCAACTCGATTTCCGCGATGCGGGCCGGATTGACCAGATACTGCCGGTGGCAACGCATTAACACCGTGCGTTCATCGAGCAGTTTCAGCGTCAGGTCTGTGATGCCCTCGCGGTCCGCTGCGACAACACGGATGCCAGCGACGTCGGCATGCACGTAGTCGACTTCGTCGAGCGGCAGCAGCAGGATGCGGTTGCGCGTCACGCACGGGATTTGCCGTAGCGCTGTGTCGCTGGCCGGGAGATTTTGGCCCGTTTGCGGATTCCCTTCGCGTAGCCAGTCCAGCGTGCGCGCCAGGCGCTGCGGGTCGATCGGCTTGAGCAGATAGTCGGTGGCGTGCTCCTCGAACGCCTTGAGCGCGTGTTCGTCGTAAGCAGTGACGAACACGATGCGCGGCATGGCCGCCGGGTCGATCATGCCGACCATTTCCAGCCCGCTGATTCGGGGCATCTGGATGTCGAGGAAGACGACGTCGGGGCGGAGGCGGTGAATCGCCGCGAGGCCTTCGATGGCGTTGGCACACTCGCCGAGAATGTCGATGTCGTGTGCCGACTCGAGCAGCGCCTTCAGTTCGTCTCGCGATGGCGCTTCGTCGTCGATGATCAGCGCGGTCAGCACGGGATGGCCTCCAGTTGTTCCTCTATCGGTAGACGAATGTCTACACGCGTTGAGTTTTCAGGATCACAGGAGACCGAGATGCCGTACGCGTCGCCGTAGCGGATCTTGATCCGACGATCGACAAGGGCCATGCCCATGCCGTCATTCTTTGGCCGTGGCTGGTAGAGGCCGGCGGTGTCCTCGACAGTAATCGTCAGCAGGTCTTCGCAGCGCGCGGCGCGGATCGCGATGCGTCCGGGTTCGATCATCTGCGAGATACCGTACTTCACCGCGTTCTCGACGATCGGCTGCAGGGTGAAGGCTGGCAAACGCATCAGCAGCAGATCCTCCGGGATCGCGATATCGACGTCGAGCCGTCCGGCGAAGCGTGCCAGTTCGATGCGCAGATAGGCGTCCACGTGCTCGATCTCGTCCTTGAGCGTGGCCTCGGTGCCCGAGCGCTTGAGACTCTTGCGGAAGAAGGTCGACAAGTCCTGGACGATCTGGCGGGCGGCCTCCGGCTCACGGCGGATCACCGCGGCGAGCGTGTTCAGCGCGTTGAACAGGAAGTGCGGATTTATCTGCGCTTGCAGAAGTTTTATCTCTGTCTGCGCCAGCAGCCGTTTCTGCTCCTCGATCTTGCCCGCTAGCACCTGGTTGGAGAGCAGGCGCGCGAGCCCTTCGCCGAGCGTGCGGTTGAGCGAAGAAAAGAACTTGTTCTTCGGTTCGTAGAGCTTGATCGTGCCGAAAACCTGGTTGTCCTCGCCGCGCAGGGGAATGACAAGCGACGAGCCGAGCTTGCAGTCCTTGGATACGACGCAGCGGTAGGTGACATCGACACCGTCTGCATAGACCACTTCATTACTGCCGATGGCCTTGAAGGTGTGCGGCGACGAGATCGGTGTGCCGGGAAGGTGATGGTCCGAACCGATACCAACGAAGCCGAGCAAGTTCTCGCGGTCGGTGATGGCGACGGCGCCGACGCCCGTTTCCTCGCGGATGATGTGCGCCAGTTGCGTGCAGTTTTTCTCGTCGAATCCCTGCATGAGCACCCCGACAGCGCGTTCGGCGATACGTAGCGCCTTGGCCGAGAAAGCGATCGAGTACTTTTCCAGCGTCTCGCGGCGATCGAGGATCAATCGCATGAACAGTGCGGCGCCGAAGGAGTTGGTGAGGATCATCGGCAGAGCGATGTGGGCGACGAGGCGGGTGGCCTGGTCGAAGGGGCGGGCCATGACCAGGATGACCAGCATCTGCCCGATTTCGGCGAATAGCGTGGTGCCAAAGGCAATGATCGGGTGCAGCAGGCGATCGGCACGGTGGCGGCGGAGCAGATACAGATGCAGCATGCCGCCGATTAACCCCTCCATTGTTGTCGACACGGCGCAGGCTGGGGCTGTGAAGCCGCCGAGTGAGTAACGGTGAATTCCGCCGGTCAGGCCGACGAGCAGCCCGACTTCCGGACCGCCGAGAAGTCCTCCGAGTACGGCACCGATGGCGCGGGTGTTGGCGATTGCCCCTTCGATCTGGAAGCCGAGGTAGGTACCCATGATGCAGAAACCGGAAAACACCAGGTAGCACACCAGCTTGTCCGGCAGTCGAACGGTGACCTGCATCAGCGGCGCGAACAGTGGTGTTTTGCTGAGAAGGTAGGCGACGACGAGGTATACGCACATCTGCTGCATCAGGCTGCCGATCAGCGCGATGTGGTTGATCTGCTGGAGTTCAAGCATGACGGCCGTCCGGCGGTGGAGACGGCAATTCTACGATCTTGCTGGAAAAACGGAAGCAACTTCCGCGGGCACCCTATTCAAGGCTACGTAAGCCCCTACGTGGAAACACGTAGTTCCTGGAATCTCTGCAGCTGGAAGACTCAATATATAACTTTAGTAATAAAATTCTTTTTTACGGACGATCTGGTTCCGATAAATAATTAAGGAAAAAACATGAAACTATCGACCCGGCTTGGCCTGATCGTCGGCTGTGCGGCACTGGGCGCACTCATTCTCGTCTTCGTTGCGTTGCAGACGATTCATTCGTCCATGATGGACGAACGAAAAGTGCAGATAGACTCCATGATTGGTCTGACGGTCAAGCAGGTCGGGGTTTATGTTGCGATGGAGAAATCCGGCGTCTTGAGTCGCGACGAAGCCCAGATACAAGCAAGGCAGGCTCTTTCCGGCTTGCGTAACGGTGATGATTATGTATTTGCCCGGGACACGAAGGGCATGGTGCTGGTGCATCCGGATAAGCGCCGGGAAGGTGTTGTTGACATGGGCGGGACGATGCCCGACGGGCGCACGCTCATGCAGGTATATCTGGATGCGTTGAAGGCCGGCGATCAGGTGCAGGTCGAGATCATGACCAAACGACCGAAGGGAGACAAACCCGTGGCGAAGATCAACGGTTTGGGGCGAATCCCGGAATGGGACTGGATTATCGGCTACGGCGTTTTCATTGATGACCTTGAAGGCGAATATCGGGCGCATGCCTTGCAGTTCTGCTTGATCGGATTCGGAGTATTTGCCGTGGTCATCGCGCTGGCCTTTGTCATGGCCCGGAAGATTTATGGAGCGCTTGGCGGCGAACCGGAGGCAGCTGCCCGGGCGGCGAGCGCGATCGCCAATGGTGACCTGACCCAGCGCATCGAGAAAACCGGGGCGCCTGGCAGTCTGATGCAATCGATTCAGCAGATGCAGGGCAATCTGCACGACATCATTGGCCATATTAAGGAGAGCGCCAACAAGGTCGGTGAAGCGTCTACCGGCCTAACCGGCCAGATGGAGCAGATCAACCAGGCGGCCAAGCACGCGGCTGACGCCGTGTCGTCCACAGCCGCAGCTGTCGAGGAATTGGCAGTCAGCGTCGACCACATCTCGCAGAGTTCTCGCGATACCGAAACCAATGCCGGGAACGCCAGCCAACTCGCAAACGAGGGGCAGGGGCTGGTGCTGCAGGCCAGCGACGAGATACAACGTGCCGCTGCGCACGTCGACGAAGCGACGACCCTGATCGGCGGCTTGGCAGACCGTTCTCGCGAAATTGGAGGTATCGTCGGAGTCATCAAGGAAATCGCCGACCAGACCAATCTCCTGGCACTCAATGCGGCCATCGAGGCGGCGCGGGCCGGTGAGCAGGGGCGCGGTTTCGCAGTGGTTGCCGACGAGGTTCGCAAGCTCGCTGAACGTACCGGCAAGGCCACAGACGAGATTACCGGGATGATCCAGGCAATCAATCAGGACACCGTGCGCGTCGTGGATGGAATGAATGCGGTGGGGCCGCAAGTTACCCGCGGCGTGGATATGGCCCGCCAGGCCGGCGATGCGCTGGGGCAGATCAGTGAAGCGACGACGGTGGCACTCAACAACGTTAGCGACGTTGCCGCGGCGACGAGCGAGCAGAGCCAGGCCAGCGGCAGCGTTGCCCGTAACGTCGAGCAGATTTCGGCCATGCTTGAGGAGTCCGCTCAGTCGGTAAACGCTGCCAACGAGAATGTGCAGATCCTTGAACAACTGGCCGACGATCTGCGTCAGTCGGTGTCCCGCTTCAAGGTCTAGGACGTTCATGACATATCAGCAGACGCTTGAAATTCGCACCCGCGGCCGCTCCACACAGGACATTACCGAGGCGGTCAGTGTGGTGGTCGAGGCTGCGGGTATCGAAACAGGTATCGCGCAGATCTTTGTGCAGCACACAAGCTGTTCACTGATGATTACCGAGAACGCCGACGCTGCAGTACGTCACGATCTGGAAATTCTGGCCAGTCGCTGGGCGCCGGACGGCGATGCGGCCTATCGCCATGATTACGAGGGCGACGACGACATGGCCGCGCACGCACGCAGCGTGCTCACGGGGTGCTCGTTGAGCGTTCCGGTCGGCAACGGCCGCCTGCTGCTCGGCACGTGGCAGGGCATCTTTCTTTGGGAGCACCGGGCGCAGGCGCACACGCGGCGCTGCGTGGTGACCGTGGTCGGGTGATCGGTCTGCTGTTTCAGTGCATTGTCGGCAGTTCGCGCAACAGTTGCTGGTAGCCGGGCGAGTTGCGCAGCAACCGGGCGCCGACCTCACGCAGGCGATCGATGGCTTCTGGCGGAAGGTTGAAGCTGGTCGGCAGCGCGTTGAAATAGGCTCGTTCCTCTTCCTTTTCCAGATCGTCGAAACTCACCTCGATAAGCGTCGCCCGGACGTCATCGCCGTCGGGAATGCCAGCGGCGCTTTGCCGTCCGGCCAACTCCTTGGCTGCTTCGTTCAAGGCACTGCGCGCATAGGCCAGCGTTTCCACATTGAAACGATCGGTTGTGTTGCTTACGGCGAAGGCGATCGCGCTCAGTGTCGGTACTTCTGCGTACTGGTCGAGCTGTGGGTGGTCGTGCCTGACCTGAGCGTTTACTGCGATGCGTACTATCCGCCTAACGGATGGGCGTTGGTAGTTGGCGGCCAGTTTGCCGGCCCCGGTCAAAGCCAGCCGGTCGAGTACGGCGCGCAGGCCGAGGTTGTCTGACAGCCCACCGTCGAGCAAGTGAATGTATTTGCGCTTGTCGGAATCAAGATAGCTTTGCAGATCAGCGGCGACGGTATAGCGGCGGACCGATTCGTGGCGGTCGCTCAGGGCACGCACCATCCATTCGGGCTGCCGGTAGCTGCAGTGCCCGGCGTAGTTGGACAGGGTGATCGGGCTGAAAACGACCGGAACGGCGCTGGATGCCGCAACGGCACGGGAGATTTTGTAGTCGCCGAGGTCCGAACAGAGCAAGTCGAACTGATCCTGACTGAACTCGAAACGGCTCGTACGCGCCATGTCGGTCGCATTGATCAGCACGAAGGGACGCTCCTTCTCGCGGACGGCCTTTTCGAGATCGGCGAAGGTTTTGCCCTCGAAGAGAACCTCGTCGAGGTATTCGGCGACGACGTCCGAACGACCAAAATAGGGCGATGACATGCTGAACAGGTTGGTTGGGGCGAAGAAAGTCGAGGCGATTTCATGCTGCAGGTTGCGTTTGAGGAATTTCGTTTCGAAATCCTCGAACAACCTGTCGCCGAACAGCCCGTAATAGGCTGCGGTGAAGCTGCCGCCGGAAACCGCGGAGATGCTCTCCACAAGATCGAGTACACGCAGCTCCTTTCCTCCTGTCGTGACGCGGGTGCGCGCCAATTCTTCCAGTACGCCGTACGCCAGCGCTGCCGCGCGCGTTCCGCCGCCGGAGATGCTCAGGCCAAAGACCAGGTCTTCGGGGGCGCCGCTCCGGTGGTGCAGACCGACGCGGTAGCCGCCTTCGGGAAGGTCTACGTGTACCGGGCCGTTGTGCGGCGCCATCGTCGAGGCGCAGCCGCCGAGGAGGATCAATGCGATGATGGCGACGAACAGGCGCACGGTGTTCAGGGGACGATGAAACAAGATCGTGTGTTGTATAGGCATGTCTGCAGCGGCGAGATCTCAAGCGGTGATTTCGATGCGGTTCCCGTCCGGATCGAGAATGACGCTCTCGTAATAGCCATCGCCGGTGCGCCGGGGGCCATCGATGACCGGGTAGCCCCCTTTCTGCAACCGCTCGGTAAGCGCGTCTACATCGTTCTCGGATCCAACCGCAATGGCCAGATGCGTCCAGCCCATGCGCTGGCTACCCGGAAGCGCAGACTGCGGTGCGAGGCTCGTCGTGCGCATCAGCTCGATGCGGGCACCATCGTCAAAGCGAATGAAACACGATTCGAACCCCTTGGCCGGATTGGTATAGCAGGGGCCCGCGACGGCACCAAAATAGGTCGTGTAGAACATGGCAAGGCGCGGGATATCGTTGGTCCATACAGCGATGTGCTCGATGCGCGGCATGATCGATTCTTTCAGGATGGCAACGCGTGATTATCACATGGCGAAAAAAGCAAGTCGTCCCGACGAAGAGCCTTTACCCATATTTGTCCGTGTAGACTGCGAGTTTTCCATTACACGGCATAACCCCATGTCCCTGAATCCCGCCTCCCGACTCGCCAATATCGCCCCGTTTCACGTCATGGAACTGCTGGCTCGTGCGCGCCAGTTGGAACAGGAGGGGCGTGACATCATCCACATGGAGGTTGGAGAGCCGGATTTTCCGACGCCGGCGCCTATCATCGCGGCGGCACAAGAACACATTGCTTCGGGTCGCGTGTTTTATACCCCGGCGCTTGGCTTGCCTGAACTGCGTGCCGCGATTGCCGATTTCTATCTGACTCGCTACGGCGTCAGCATCCCGGCGTCGCGCGTGGTTGTGACGTCCGGCGCGTCAGCGGCGCTGCTGCTCGCGCTGGCCTGTCTCGTAGAACCCGGTAGCGAGTGGCTGGTGACCGATCCGTGCTATCCGTGCAATCTCAACTTCATTCGCGCCTTCGAAGGGGCTCCTGTCGCAATACCGGTTGGCGCCGACAACAATTTCCAACCGACCGTTTCCGATATTGATCGTTACTGGAGCGAGCGTACTGCGGGTGCCTTGTTCGCGTCCCCAGCGAATCCGACGGGGACCGTGTTCGACGATGCAGTGCTTGCCGGCATTGCCAGCCGTGTTAGAGAGAAGGGCGGGCAACTGATTCTCGACGAGATCTACCACGGGTTGACCTACGAGCGCGATGTGCCGACCGCGCTGCAATTCGGCGACGACATCTTCGTTGTGCAGAGTTTTTCCAAGTACTTCAACATGACCGGCTGGCGGCTCGGCTGGATGGTCGTGCCGGAGCGCCTCGTCCGCCAGGTTGAAGTGCTGGCGCAGAATCTGTACCTGGCGCCACCGACCCCGGCACAGCACGCGGCACTGGCGGCATTCAGACCCGCGACGCTGGAAATCTTAGAATCGCGTCGCGCCGAATTCAAGCGTCGCCGTGATTTTCTCGCCCCGGCGCTGGAATCGCTCGGCTTCCGGCTGACCGCCAAACCCGAAGGCGCTTTCTACATCTATGCCGACTGCAGCCGGCTGACTGACGACAGCGACGCCTTTGCTCGCCGCTTGCTGGAGACGGCGGGTGTGGCGGTGACTCCCGGTCTGGATTTCGGCAAATGCGCGCCGAAATCGCATCTGCGATTTGCCTACACGGCGGGCGTGGAGCGGTTGGCCGAGGCCGTTGAGCGGATCCGCCGCTTTCTGTAAACAACGCTGAGTGTTTTGAAAATGGTCGGCTGTACTGCCGGCGTCTTCGTACGTCCATTGGTTGGTTGTGAAAAAAGAGCACAACATGATGCGAAAAACGCACAAGAGGGAAAAATTCTGGAATAATAAATTTGCTTTCTTATTTTTCCTTAATGTTTAGCTTTTATTAACCAATACGTTAAGCGCCATGTCAAAAAACACACTCTCTGTTGTCGACAATCGCACCGGGACGTCATACGAAATCCCGATCGTGGATGGCTCAGTCCGGGCCATGGATCTGCGCCAGATCAAGATGAATCAGGAGGATTTCGGCCTGATGAGTTATGACCCGGGATTCACCAACACCGCTTCGACCCGCAGCGCCATCACCTACATCGACGGCGATGCCGGCATCCTGCGCTATCGCGGTTACCCGATCGAGCAACTGGCTGCGCAAAGCTCATATCTCGAAACCGCCTACCTGATCATCTTTGGCGAACTGCCTACGGGCGAGCAACTGGCGAAGTGGGAGCACGACATCAGTCGCCACACGCTGCTGCATACCAACATCGAGCACATGATCCAGAGCTTCCGCTTCAATGCGCATCCGATGAGCGTGTTCATCAGCGCGGTGGGTGCGTTATCGACGCTGTATCCGGACTCGCGAAGGGTGAGCGATCCTGCCAACCGACGGCTGCAGGTCGAACGGATGATTGCCAAGGTGGCGACGATCGCCGCTTTCACCTACCGGCACAACCACGGCTGGCCGGTCAACTATCCGGACGACAGCCTGAGCTACATCGGCAACTTCCTGCGCATGATGTTCCGCATGACCGAGTTCCAGTACGAGCCCGATCCAGTGCTGGAGCGGGCGATCAACATCTTGTTCATCCTGCATGCCGACCACGAGCAGAACTGCGGCACCAACGCCATGCGCGTGATCGGTTCGTCGCAGGCCGATCCCTACTCGGCCCTGGCCGGGGCTGCTGCGGCGCTCTATGGCCCGCTGCATGGCGCGGCGAACGAGGCGGTGCTGCGCATGCTCGAGGACATCGGCACGCCGGAGAACGTCCCGGCCTTCATCGAGCGGGTGAAAAAGGGCGAGGGCGAACGCTTGATGGGATTCGGTCACCGTGTCTACAAGAACTACGATCCGCGCTGCCGCATCATCAAGGCCACCGCCGAGGAGGTGTTCAAGGTCACCGGCCACAACCAGTTGCTCGATGTGGCGCTTGAACTCGAACGGGTCGCGCTGCAGGACGACTACTTCGTCTCGCGCAAGCTTTATCCGAACGTGGACTTCTATTCAGGACTGATCTATCGCGCGATGAAGTTGCCGGCATCGATGTTCACAGTGATGTTCGCAGTGCCGCGCACTTGTGGCTGGGTTGCTCACTGGCTTGAACTGTTGACCGACAGCGAGCAGAAGATTTCTCGCCCGCGGCAGATCTACACTGGGCCGGAGGTGAGAAATTATGTTCCGATGAGTGGACGCTGAAGATTTGGCACGGGAGCACAGCATTTTCTTTCGTGCTCCCGAGATATGCCCTTGATTGGGCGCGTGGATTCTTTTTATCCGGTTTTTTTATAGCTTCCTGACCGCGGAAGAGAGTGTAAAGCAGCTTGCGCGGATCGCGACTACGCCGTAGTCGGATTTTCCGGAATACGTCGGCCGCGCGGGCCGGTACAGCCTCCGTTTCGGCTTTGAGCGCCTTCAGTTCGGTCGTCTAAAAATTACAACAAGGGCAAATGAAGCCCACTTCAACCCGAAAATGGCGGAAGTTCGGTCTTGCCTACCCAAAGTTGCGGCGCCTATGATCATCTAAAAACAGGTGAAGTCAGCCGCCGGACATTTTTGTTCGAACATAAGGAGGGGGCAGCGATGGTTCGCTGGGACGATCTTTCGACCGCTGAGCTTACTGTACTGGAAACAGTGTTCTGGTCGTCCGGCATTTCACGTTCCGAACTTGCAGTTCAATCCGGGTTTTCACGCAGCAAGGCCAACATGGCGACTGCGGCACTGATTGAGCGCGGTATGCTCGATGAAACGGGACCACAGGCTTCATCCGGGGGGCGCCGACCCGAGACTTTGCTGCTTTCGGCCGAGATGGGTGTTCTCGCTGCCATCGACCTCGGCGCTTCGAGCGTCGATGTCGCGTTGATCTCGCCGGACATGTCCGTTCTGGCGCACCACGCGGAAGCCATCGAAATCTCCGAAGGGCCGGGCGTAGTGCTCTCTCGGGTGAAGGACGTACTGCGCGAGTTGCGCATGCGCTGCAATATTCGCGCCGAGAAAGTCATCGGTATCGGGATTGGCGTGCCGGGGCCAGTCGAGTTCGACAGAGGTCTCCTGGTCGCGCCACCGATCATGCCCGGCTGGGAAGGTTTCTCGATCCGTGACTACCTGCGCGAGGAGTATGCAGCGCCGGTGTTCATCGACAACGACGTGAATGTAATGGCGATTGGCGAACTCTGGCGGCTGCACCGCAAGTTGCCAAACTTCATCGTCATCAAGATAGGCACCGGGATCGGCTGCGGGATTGTCTGCAACCGAATGATCTATCGTGGCACGAATGGTTCGGCTGGCGACGTCGGCCATATCTGCGTGGACCCGGCGGGCGAGCGCTGCCATTGCGGCAACCAGGGGTGCGTCGAGATCATGGCCGCCGGACCGGCGATCGCGCGCCAGGGCATGGAGGCGGCGAAGGCTGGCAAGAGTCCGCAACTTGCACAGATGCTGGCGGCCAAGGGGAGCATCACGCCGGAGGATGTCGGCCAAGCGAGTCGTGGTGGGGACGTGGCGGCCAACGCGATCATCAAGCTTTCGGGCAAACTCATCGGCCAGATGTTGGCGACCGTCGTCAACTTCTTCAATCCGTCGCACATTTTTATCGCTGGCGGCGTCTCGCACATCGGGCCGATGTTCCTCGCCGCGATTCGCCAGAGCATCTACCAGCGCTCGTTGCCGCTCTCGACGCGTCATCTGGAGATCGTGTACTCGCCCCTTGCTGACCGTGCCGGTGTTATCGGCTGTGCGGTGATGGCTTTCCAGGAAACGATGCGTGTGCGTGGCGTGCGTCCCGGAGGTGCGTCATGAGCCTTGCCGTCGATTTTCGTTCGGTGACCAAGCGCTTCGGCACTGTCGAAGTATTGCACCGCGTCAGTTTTTCGCTGGAGCCTGGCAAGGTCATCGGCCTCCTGGGAGAGAACGGCGCCGGCAAGTCGACGCTGGTGAAGATACTTTCCGGCTACGAACAGGCAACCGAGGGTGACTTCACGATCAACGGCACACCGCATCGCTTTGCCAACTCGCGCGAAGCCGAGCGCGAGGGCGTGGTGCTGATTCACCAGGAATTCAACCTCGCCGAGGACCTGTCGATTGCTCAAAACATTTTCCTTGGCCATGAAAAGCAGAAAGGGCTTTTTCTCGACGACCGAGCGATGGACGCCGCAGCACTGGCTGCCATGCAGCGCATCGGGCTGAATGCCGACCCGAAAACCAGGGTGAGAAAGCTGATCGTCGCCGAGAAACAGTTGGTCGAAATCGCCAAGGCTCTCTCGCGCAATGCCCGCCTGCTGGTCATGGACGAGCCGACGGCAACGCTGACGCCGACGGAGACCGAGCGGCTGTTTGCACTGATCGCGCAACTGAAAGCCGAAGGCGTAACGATCGTCTACATCTCGCACAAGCTCGACGAAGTGGAACGCGTTACCGACGAGATCATCGTCATGCGCGACGGCAACTTTGTTACCCGCGCGCCGACCGCCGAGACGTCGCGTCAGCAGATGGCGAACCTCATGGTTGGGCGCGACATGTCAGACATGTACCCTCCCAAGGAAGTCCCGCCCGTCGCCTCTCCGATCTTGAAGGCCGATCACGTAACGGTGCCCGGCTGGGCCCAGGACGTGAGTTTCGAAGTGCGCCCCGGCGAGATCCTTGGCTTTGCCGGGCTCGTCGGCGCCGGGCGCACCGAGTTGTTCGAGGGGCTGCTCGGTTTGCGTCCGCGCAGCGCCGGGCGCATAGAAATCGAGGGCAAGGCGGTTGATCTGAAGAGCCCGCGGCAGGGGGTACGGCACGGTATCGCCTACCTCTCGGAAGACCGCAAGGGCAAGGGGTTGCACGTGCATCTCGGACTGCGCGAGAACCTCACCTTGCTCACGCTGGAGCGTTACGCACATCCGCTGCTTGACCTCACGGCGGAGCGTGCCGCGTTGCGCGAGAAGGTCGAGGAATTCGGTATCCGCACAGGCGACCTGAACAATCGTGCCGCGGCGCTCTCCGGTGGCAACCAGCAGAAGCTTGCGCTTGCCAAGTTCCTCCATGCGGACCCGAAAATCATCGTGCTCGACGAACCGACGCGTGGCGTCGACGTCGGCGCCAAGCGCGACATCTATTTCCTGATTCAACGTCTTGCCCGCGAAGGGCGCGGCGTCGTCGTCATCTCGTCGGAACTTCTGGAACTCATCGGCCTGTGTCACCGCGTTGTCGTTATGCGCACGGGCAAGGTGCAGGCCACGTTGAACGCCGATCAGTTAACGGAAGAGGAGTTGATCGCCCATGCCACCGGCACTCACTGATACCACCGAAACGTCGCCCAGCCAGGCCGGAGCATCCGCGCGTCTGATCCAGCGCATTCAGGATCTTGGTCCACTGCTTGGCCTCATCCTTCTCTGTGTCGTCGGCTGGATGCTCAATCCCGACTTCGCGACGACGGCGAACGTGTTGAACGTGCTCACCCGGACAGCCTTCATCGGCATCATCGCGGTTGGCATGACCTTCGTCATCGTCTCCGGGGGGATCGATCTGTCCGTCGGCTCGATGGCGGCGCTGATCGCCGGAGCGATGATTCTCTTGATGAATGCGATCAGCACGTCAATCGAGTCGCCCTACCTTGTCGTTACGATTGGCATTTTCTTCGCCTTGCTGCTCGGCGCGTCGTTCGGACTGGTGCATGGTCTGCTGATAACCAAGGGACGCATCGAACCCTTCATCGTCACGCTGGGTACGCTCGGCATCTTTCGCGCGTACCTTACCTATTTTGCCAACGGCGGGGCGATCACGCTCGATAACGCTGTTTCCGATGCCTAC
The DNA here is from genome assembly GCA_003249625.1 of Propionivibrio sp. Next base: position 33,655 of record QKII01000147.1, read on the forward strand.
AGCCCGGTCTATTACGGCAGTCTGCTCGGCTTGCCGATCCCGATCTGGGTTTTTCTGGTCACCGCGCTGATCGGCGGACTGGTCCTCAATCGCACGCGCTATGGCCGCTACGTACAGGCGATCGGCTCGAACGAACAGGTGGCGCGCTACGCGGCGGTCGAAGTCGACCGTGTGAAGATGCTGACCTACGTCGTGCTCGGTATCTGCGTCGGCATCGCCACCGTGTTGTACGTGCCGCGCCTGGGGTCGGCTTCGCCGACCACCGGTCTTCTGTGGGAGTTGGAGGCGATTGCCTCGGTGATCGTCGGCGGTACGGCGTTGAAGGGGGGCGAAGGCAGGATCGCTGGCACCGTGATCGGCGCCATCCTGCTCTCGGTCATCAGCAACATCCTCAACCTGACCAGCATCATCAGCGTGTATCTCAATGCCGCGGTGCAGGGCATCGTCATCATCATCGTCGCTTTCCTGCAGAAGAGCAGGCGCTGACGATGGCAATTTCATAGCAGCAGGTTTCACCCGGGGTAGTCACCAGCAATTCCGATCAATCGGCAATACAAGGAGACATTCGCAATGAAATCGATCATTCGCAAACTAACGCTTACCGCCGCCGCATTCGCTACCTTCGCCACTTTGGGTGCAACGTCCGCCGTTGCGGCCGAGAAAGTCGTGCTCGGCGTCGCGATTCCCGCCGCGACACACGGCTTCACCGGTGGCATCGTGTTCTGGGCGAATCAAGCCAAGAAAGACCTTGAAGCTGCCAATCCGAATCTAAAGGTAATCGTCAAGACCGCCGCAAACGCCGCCGAGCAGGCCAACCAGCTGCAGGATCTGATGGCGGTAAGCAAGATCAACGCGCTCGTCGTCTTCCCGTTTGAGTCGGCGGCGCTGACCAAGCCTGTCGCTCAAGTGCATGACAAGGGCGTCTATGTCACCGTAGTCGACCGCGGCCTCACGGATACCAGCGCGCAGGATGCCTACGTTTCAGGAGACAATACGGCCTTCGGCAAAATTCCGGCCGAATACCTTGGCAAGGCCATGGGCGGCAAGGGCAATCTGGTGGCCCTGCGCGGCATCGCCACCACCCTCGACAACGAGCGTTGGGACGCCTTCACCGGCGTCATGAAGAATTATCCGGAAATCAAGATTCTGGATGCCAGGTATGGCAACTGGAACCGCGATGACGCCTTCAAAGTGATGCAGGACTACCTGACCCGCTTCAAGCAGATTGACGCCGTGTGGGCAGCCGATGACGACATGGCGGTCGGCGTGCTGAAGGCCATCGACCAGGCGAAACGTAGCGACATCAAGATCGTCTTCGGCGGTGCGGGCGCCAAGGGCATGATCAAGACCCTGATGGACGGCAAGGACCCGCGCATCGTGGCGAACGTCTCGTACTCGCCGAAGTTCATGTACGACTCGATCAAGCTCACCGCGGAAGCGCGCCTGAAGGGTGAAAAGCTGCCGGCAACCTACATCATCCCCTCTGAGCTGATCACTCGGGAGAACGCGAGCAAGTTCTACTTCCCGGATTCGCCGTTCTGATCCGTGACGGGAGGCCCGCCGGCGGGCTTCCCGTTTCCCGCACCGCGCATCGCCATCCCACGACGTCCTGCCAGAGAACAACATGACCCGACCAATCACACTTTTTACCGGCCAATGGGCCGATCTGCCGCTCGCCGAACTCGCGCCGCTGGCCAAGTCGATGGGTTACGACGGGCTGGAACTCGCCTGTTGGGGCGATCATTTCGATATTCAGGCGGCGCTGTCGTCGGACATCTATGTCCGAGACAAACGCGCGCTGCTTGAGAAGCACGGGCTGCAATGCTTTGCGCTGGGCTGCCATCTCGTCGGTCAGGCCGTTTGCGACCGGATCGATGAACGTCACCAGAGCATCGTACCGGCGTATGTCTGGGGTGACGGCGATCCCGAAGGGGTGCGTCAGCGCGCAGCCCAGGAAATGAAGGATTGTGCGAATGCGGCCGCCCTGTTCGGCGTGAAGACCGTCACCGGTTTTACCGGCTCATCGATATGGCATTCGATCTACGCCTTCCCGCCGACCTCGCAAGACTACTGGGAGAAGGGTTTTGCCGACTTTGCCGCGCGCTGGACGCCGATCCTCGATGTCTTCGACGCGGTCGATATCGACTTTGCCCTGGAAATCCATCCCACCGAGATTGCCTTCGACCTCGCGTCGATGGAGCGTGCGCTGGAGGCCGTCAAGCAGCATAAGCGCTTCTGTGTCAATTTCGACCCGAGCCATCTCGCTTACCAGGGTGTCGACTACGTGAAGCTCCTTCGCGCGCTGGGCCACCGCGTGCGCAACGTGCACATGAAGGACGCCTGGTGGGGTCGTGGCGACGGTTCGGTGGGCGTCTTCGGTGGCCATGTCAGCTTCGGCGATCCTCGCCGCTACTGGGATTTTCGCAGCGTCGGGAGGGGCATGGTCGACTTCGAACAGATCATCGTTGCCCTGAACGACATCGGCTATAACGGCCCGCTCTCCGTGGAGTGGGAGGACGGACGCATGGACCGCGTACATGGCGCGACGGAGAGTGCCGAATTTTGCCGGCGCGTCGATTTCAAGCCGTCCGGTGTCGCTTTCGACGCGGCGTTCGAAAAGAAGTAGGTCAGGAGATCCACAATGGAAAAGCTGCGGTACGCGATGGTCGGCGGCGGCCAGGCGGCGTTCATCGGCGGTGTGCATCGCCGGGCGATGGCGCTCGATGGCCAGATGCAACTCACGGCTGGCGCGCTGTCTGCCAACCCCGAAAAGGCGCTCGCCTCAGGACGCGAACTGGGACTTGCAGACCATCGCAATCACCCGTCCTGGCAAGCGTTACTCGAGGACGAACTGCGCCGGCCGGCGAGCGAACGCGTCGACTTCGTCTGCATCGTTACGCCCAACCACATGCACTATCCGGTGGCTCGGGCTTTTGCCGAGGCAGGCATCAACGTCGTCTGCGACAAGCCGCTGGTACATACTTCCGAACAGGCGAACGACCTGATCGCTGTTGCGGAGAAATCGGGCGTCGTCTTCGCCGTTACCTACAACTACACCGGCTATCCGTTGGTGCGGCAGGCGCGGCACATGGTTGCCAGTGGCCAACTCGGCGAGATCCGCAAGATCATCGTCGAATACAACCAGGGCTGGATGTCTACATTGCTCGAAGACACCGGCAACAAACAGGCCGACTGGCGCACCGATCCGGCGCGGAGCGGGATTGCCGGTTGCGTAGGCGACATTGGATCGCACGCGGAGAACCTGGTGGCGACGGTTACCGGTCTTGAGATCGAATCCTTGTGCGCGGATCTTACGACCTTCGTTCCCGGCCGCCGGCTCGACGACGATGGCAATCTCCTGATGCGCTACACCAACGGTGCGCGTGGCGTGCTGATGGCGTCGCAGATCGAGATCGGCTGCGAGAACGACCTGCGCCTCCGTGTTTTTGGCAGCAAGGGGTCGCTGACCTGGCATCAGGAAGATCCCAACCGCCTGCTCTACGCAACGCTCGACGCGCCGCCGCAGATCTTCACGCGCAATGGCCCGGGAATTTGCGACGCGGCAGCCAAGGCCGCCCGCTTGCCGTCGGGTCACCCCGAAGCATTTTTCGAAGCCTTCGCCAACATCTATGTCGGCGTTGGCGAGGCGATCCGGGCGCGCAGGGAAAACCGTGCGCTCGCGCCGCTCGAAGGCGACTTCCCCCGCCTGATCGACGGTGCTCGTGGCGTGCGCTTTATCGAGAAGACGGTCGAGTCCGCACATTCCAGTGTCAAGTGGATTGCCTACTGAATTCCTCTTCGCTCCGGGTCACGACAGGTGAGTTTCCCGTGCGGTTGGCGGGTGCGTTAGTGCGTTTCGCACGCAAGCCGGACTGAGATGCGTGAGGGAACAATCCTTTGCGCTTTTTCCGACGCCTTTCAGTCGTCCTCGCCGCCGCCCACGCCGTCACGTCGCGGGACAGTCTGCGGATCGCACATGATCGGGCGATATATTTCCACGCGGTCACCGGGGCGAAGGGCTGTCTGCGGTTTGACTACCTTGCCGAAGACGCCAATCTTTTGTACCTCCAGATCGATGTGGGGAAACATCTTGAGGATGCCCGAGCGTTCTATGGCGTCCTGTGCCGTTGATTCGTCTGGTACCTCGATGGTCATCCAGATTTGCTGGCTGTGTTCGGAGTAGGCGACACCGACTTGCATGGCATTTTCCTTAATGGCAACCCGAAGCGTTTTCCGTACCGCTCAGAGCGATCGGCGACGGTGATTTGTCCCTGGCGGCTACGCGTTGCTCGTACAAACGCTTTGCGGCAAGCAGCAACCCTAGAACGAGGAAGCCGGCCGGCGGGAGGACCATCATCAGTACCCCGCCGTAGTCGGGGATGACCTTCGTTTCGAGGAAGGCGAAGTTCGGGCCGAGGAGCAGGCTGGCCTGGCTGAACAGGGTGCCCATGCCGATCAGTTCGCGAACCAAACCGATGATCGTCAGTGCAATCGTGAATCCAAGACCCATGCAAATGCCATCGATTGCCGAAGCGAGGACGGTCGAGCGCGAGGCGAACGATTCCGCACGGCCAAGCACCGCGCAGTTGACGACGATCAGCGCGATGAACAGGCCGAGTACGCGGTAAAGGTCGTGCATCCATGCGTTCAGACTCATGTCGACCAGGGTGACCAACGTGGCGATCACCACGATGTAGATCGGAATGCGTACCTGCGGCGAGACGAAATTGCGGATGGCCGAGACGAGGATATTGGCGCCGACGAGTACGACCGTCGTTGCCAGTCCCATGCCGAGTCCGTTGGTGCCGCTGGTTGTCACCGCCATCGCCGGGCACATGCCGAGCAATTGGGAAAAGACGATATTCTGGTCCCACAGTCCGTTCTTGACGATTTCGCGGGTGTTCATTTGGCCTCTCCCGATTTCAGGATTTCATCGCGATGCGCCGCGAAAAACTCCAGTCCTTGCTTGACTGCCTTGACGGTGGCGCGGGGGGTGATCGTCGCGCCGGCAAACTGGTCGAAGACGCCGCCATCCTTCTTCACTCCCCATTTCTCCACGGGGGGAGAGGAGAGAGATTTCCCGGTGAAGCTCTCAATCCACTTTGTCTTCGCCGCTTCGATCTTGTCCCCAAGCCCCGGTGTTTCCTGGTGCTTGATGACACGTGCGCCAAGTAGCGTGCCTTGCGTGTCGATACCGATCAGGACGACGACGTCGCCCGCGTATCCGCGTGCTGCCGTCTGAAAGACGGCTCCATTGACCGTTCCGCTTTTGCGCGAGCGATAGACCGTCAGGGCCTTGCCTTCGTCGGTGGTGAGTTGCAGTGTGTCCTTGAGAAGGTTGTTGTCGCCGTAGCCGGCAGGCAGCACCTCGCTCAGCGAGTTTTGCATGTCACGCTCTTCTGCCGCGATGATCGCCGAGTGGGTTACCTGGTTCCCGATGACCAGCGCGGTACAGGTTACGAGTGCGATGGCGCCGAGGGAAAGCGGCTGATAGAAGAGCTGGTCACGCCATTGTGCAACGATGCTCATGATTTTGCCCCTTCGGTTTTTGCCTTCTCGATGGCGGGGTCGAGCGGGGAGCCGCGCCAGTTGCGGCCGAGAATGCGCGGCTTGATGTACCGGTCGATGACGGGCGTCAGTGCGTTCATGATCAGCACCGCGAAGGCGACGCCTTCCGGGTAGCCGCCCCAGGTTCGAATCACATAGGTCAGGAAGCCGCAGCCAAAGCCGAAGACGAGTTGTCCCGGCTTGGTGTTCGGTGAGGTGACGTAATCGGTGGCGATGTAGAAGGCGCCGAGCATCGCACCGCCGGAGAGCAGATGCGACGCCGCGTCGAGGTAGCGTGCCGGATTCACGGCGTGACCGATCAGCGCCGGGACGACGATTCCGGCGATCATGGCGACCGGGATGTGCCAGGTAATGATCCGGGTATAGAGCATGACGAGTCCACCCGCGACGATCAGCAGCGACGCCGTTTCACCGAGGCTGCCGGCATGCGTGCCGCTAAGCGAGACGCTGGGCGCGCTGCCCATCAATGCGTGCAGCAGATCGGCGCCGCGCGACAGTTCCGTCTTGGCGAAGCCGAGCAGCGAGGCGCTGGCGACCGCGTCGAGCTTCGGGAGGTTACCGAGGAAGATCAGCAGGCTGTCGTGGATTCCGGGGGCCGAGGCGGCAGTGATCGGCATGGGCGCGACCCAGGCGGTCATATGCACCGGGAAGGAAATCAACAGGAAGACCCGGGCGACCATCGCGGGATTGAAAAGGTTGAACCCAAGGCCGCCAAACACCTGTTTGGCCAGTATCGTGGCGAACAGTCCGCCAACGGCTCCAATCCACCACGGTGCCCAAGGCGGTAGCGATAGAGCCAGCAGCCACCCGGTGACCAGTGCCGATCCGTCGGTCAGTGTGGGTAGAGTCGGGCGGTTGGCCAGTTTGAGGCATGCGGCTTCGCCCAGCAGTGAGGCGAGTACCGTGACCATCCACAAAAAAACCGCAGGCCAGCCGTAAAGCCAGAAACCGAAGAGGGTGGTCGGTATAAGCGTTCCGAGCAGCGTAAGCATGATGCGCGAAACGCTGTTGGCCGATACGCTATGGGGAGCGGTCGGTGGGGCGAGGGTCAAAGGTGAGTTCATGATCTAAGCCCCGAAGAGTGTTTGCAGTTCATTCAGTTGCCTCCGCTTTTTCGGCGGCGGCACTTTCCGCGGCCGCCTTCGCTGCCGCTTCCGCGCGTTTTGCGGCTTCCCGCTCCGCCTTGCGACGGGCTGCCGCCTCGGCTTTCTCCTTGGCTTCGCGTTCCAGACGAACGGTCCGTTCTGCCGCGAGCTTCTTCGTTGCTTCCATGCGCAACTGGCTGCGGTCTTGTGCCCACAGCTCGCCCTTCGCGTGCGTGAAGTACTGCACCAAGGGGATGTGCGAGGGGCAGATGTACGCGCAGCAGCCGCAGGAGATGCAGTCGGAAAGGCCGAGCGCTGCAGCGGCTTGCAGGTCGCCGGCGCGTACGTTGGCGGCCATTTCCAGCGGCAGCAGGCCGATGGGGCAGGCTTGCACGCAGGTGCCGCAGCGAATGCAGGGGCCGGCTTCGGGGATCGCGATCTCGTCATCGTTGAATGCGAGGATGCCGGCCGAGCCCTTGACGATCGGAACGTTGGCGTGCGGCAGCACGGCGCCCATCATCGGGCCGCCCATGACGAGGCGCGCCGGTTCGCTCTTCAGTCCGGCGAACTCAAGCAGGTCGGACGCCAAGGTGCCGATCGGCGCCATGATGTTGCCCGGTTGCCAGACGGCGCCGCCGTTGATCGTCACGATGCGCTGGATCAGGGGTTCGCCGAGGCGCACGGCACGATGCACGGCATTGGCTGTGCTGACGTTGTTCACGATCACGCCGACATCGGCGGCCCGGCAGTCGGAGGGGACTTCCTTGCCAGTAAGCGTTTCGATCAACTGGCGGTCGGAACCCATCGGGTAGCGTGCCGGCACCGGGCGAATCTTGATTTCGGGGAAGCGGCCAGCGGCGCGGCGCATCGCGGCGATGGCTTCGGGCTTGTTGTCTTCGATGCCCACAAGTGCTTCTCTTGCGCCTGTGCAGTGGAGCATCAGACGTACACCGTCGATCACGTCGGCGGCCTTGTCGCGCATGACGCGATCGTCGCAGGAGAGGTAGGGCTCGCATTCGCCGCCATTGACGATCAGCGTGGTGATCTCGCTGCGCTTGCCGAGCGCCAGCTTGACCGACGAGGGGAAGGTTGCGCCGCCGAGACCGACGACGCCAGCATCGGCGATGAGCTTGGTGACCTCTGCCGGAGAAAGGGCGAACGGGTCGGCAGGGACGTCGACTTCAATGGCTTTATCCAGTCCATCCGTTTCGATGGTGATCGCCTCGAACGGCAGTCCCGATGGGTGGGGCGCGGTGATTTCGCCGATGCCGACGATCTTGCCGGACGTTGGCGCGTGGACCGGCGCGGAAATCCGTCCCTGCGGTTCGGCGATCAGTTGTCCCTTGAGGACGTCTTGTCCGACCAATACGAGTGGCCGCGCCGGCTGGCCGACGTGCTGTACAAGCGGCACATAGAGTCGTGACGGCAGCGGAAGCGTCCGCAGCGGGGCGTCTGCGGCCGGCCTTTTATGGTCATCCGGATGTACGCCCCAGTGCGGGGTTTTCAAATTGTGCAGGAATCGTTCGATCAGTCCCATGATGGTTTCCTCAGGCGACCGCCTCGGCGGGCTTTGGCCAGACCCAGTGCTGCAGCGTGACCGGGATCGGTTGCATGATCGCTGCCTCGGTCGGGCAACGCTCGACGCACTTGCCGCAGCCGGTGCAGGCTTCGCGGATGACGGCGTGAATCTGCTTCGGCGCGCCGATCATGGCGTCGGTGGGGCAGACCTTCAGGCAGCGGCAGCAGCCGATACAGATTTCTTCCTTGATGACAGCGATTTTCGGCCCTTCGTCGGCGACGCCATCAAGGTCGACCGAGACACCCAGTTTGGCGGCAATCGCGGTAGCCAGCGCCTTGCCGCCGGGGGGGCAGACGGTTGGCGTGGCCGATCCTTCGGCGATGGCCTTGGCTGCCGCAGCGCAACCGGCCATACCGCACTGTCCGCAGTTCGAGCCCGGCATCAACGCCTCGATTTCATCAGCGAGCGGATCACCCTCGACCGCGAACTTTCGGGCGGCGACGCCGAGACCCAAGCCGAGGAGGGCGCCAAGAACGGTCAGGCTGGCAATGGCGGCGAACATCATCGTCTCCTATTTGAAATTCAGTCCGGAAAACCCCATGAACGCCAGCGACATCAGACTGGCGAGGACGAAAGCGATTGGCGCTCCGGTAAACACCGATGGCACGCGGGCGAGCGAGAGGCGTTCGCGCATGCCGGCGAACATCACAAGGGCGAGCGTGAAACCGGCCGCCGATCCGAAGTCATAGACGAGTGTGGTGACGAAGCTATGCTTTTCCTGGTTGTTGATCAGCACCAGGCCGAGTACCGCACAGTTGGTCGCGATCAGTGGCAGGTAGATGCCGAGGGTCTGGTAGAGCGCGGGCACCATCTTGTGGATGACCATCTCGGTGAATTGAACGACCGCGGCGATGACCAGGATGAAGGTGATGATGCGCAGGTAGCCGAGTCCAAGTGGCGCCAGCAGCCAGTGTTCGATATTCCAGCAGACCGAAGCGGCAAGAAGCATCACGAACGTCGTGGCCATGCCCATGCCCAGCGCGCTGTCGATGCGTTTCGACACACCCATGAACGGGCAAAGGCCGAGAAATTTCACTAGCACCACGTTATTCACGAGGGCGGTGGTGATCAGCAGGAAGAAGTAGTCGCTCATGTGCTTTTGTGCATTTCGTTGGCGTGTGCCTTTCCGCTATCACGAATCGTGCCATGTGCTTTTTTGCAGGCTCCGCAATCGTGCAAGCGGCTGAAAACATGCACCGTTAAGGGGTTTTTTGCGGCCTTTGCGTACGCGATTTCGATGTCGCATGTCCTACACATTGCGTGAAATGCGACATCTGCAGGGGGTTGTGGGGTGCTCTCATATTTTGGTATGAAAATTGCAGTGAGTTCCGCAACCTGGGAGACTTCATGTGACTAATGACATCCGCTCTAGCGGGAATCAGGCTGAGGCTGGGTCCGCCGCCATCGTTCCCGCCGTTTTTCAGCAAGCCGTCGAGCAGGCGGACATCGCCATCTCGATCACTGACGCCGCGGCCAATATCCTTTACGTCAATCCGGCGTTTTCCCGGGTAACCGGCTATGCGGCGGATGAACTCGTCGGTGCGAATCAGTCGCTGCTGTCGAACAAATCGACGCCAGAGGAAATCTATCAGGCGATGTGGGCCGCGATAACCGCCGGGCGTCCGTGGAGCGGGCGGCTGGTCAACCGGCGCAAGGATGGCAGCAAATACCTCGCGGACCTCCTGATTACGCCGGTGTCCGATGCGGCCGGGACGATCACCAACTATCTCGGTATCCAGCGCGATGTGACGGAAATGCACCGCCTTGAATGTGAGCTTGGTGACCAGAAGGCGTTGATCGAGTCGGTCGTCGATTCGGCACCGGTTGTTCTTGCGCTGCTCGACAGTACCTTCCGGGTGGTACTCGACAACCACGAATACAAGAAATTGATGAGCGACCTGCGCGCCGTCGAACCGGCGACCGTCATTCTCGACGCCGTGCGAGGCAATCTCAACGCGCCGCTCGCTGCGCCGCGTGTCGGCCGCTATGCTTTCCACGATCACGAAATCCGTTTCGACTCGCGTCAGGGGACGCGCTGGTTTTCCTGTTCCGGCCTATGGGTGGAACGCAAGGACGGCAAGGCCGAGAGCTTCTTCGACCGCCAGGATGAGGTCTTCCTGCTACTGGTGGCCAAGGAAACGACGCGTCAGCGCACCGAGCAGGAAAAGACCCGGCTGGCGTTGTTGCAGGCGACGATGGCTGAGGAGTCGCGGGTGGACGCGTTGCGCGAAACGTTGTCGGCCGCGGTGTTCAAGATCGAGGGACCGATCAACATCATGGCTTCGGTGCTGGCTACGCTGGAGCGTCGGGGCAATGGATCGCCCGCCGGGTCGGCGCTGTCCGGCGCGCTCTACGCCGGGCGTGACGCCATCGACAGCCTGCGCAGTGCAATTCCCGAGCATTCATTGGAATCACGCACTGCAGTCAATATCAACGAAGTGATGCGCGACGTACTTGATCTGACGACGACGCGCATGCTCGCCACCGGAGTGAGCGTGCAATGGCAACCGCAGTCGGTGCTGCCGTCGCTCAACGCGTTCCCTAACCGGATGCGCACGATGTTCAAGGCGATCGTGGATAACGCCATCGAGGCGATGAACACCAAGGGGTGGCGCGAACGTGAATTGCGGGTGATTACGCGCGGCCATACTGATCGAGTCGAGGTGCTGATCGAAGACACCGGGCCGGGTATTCCGCCGAACTTGCGCTACAAGGTCTTTGAGCCGTTTTTCTCGACCCGCATGGGCGGCGGCAAGCACCTGGGCACTGGGCTGTCGTCCGCCCAGCAGATCGCCGCCGATCACGACGGCGTGATCGAGATCGACTCGACAGAGCGCAAGGGGTGTCGCGTGCTGGTCGTTCTGCCCGTGAACCGCAGGGGAGCGGCGCATGAGTGAAATCAACTTTTCCGGCCTGACCGCGTTGCGCCGGATCGAGTTGGAGACGCTGTACCGCGTGGGCGAGATCCTTTCCCGCTCGCTGGATTTTCGGCATACCTCGCGTGAAATCCTGCGCGCGCTTGACGAGCAGGCCGGGATGAGTCGAAGCATGGTGTCGGTACTCGATCCGGAAACTGGCGATCTGGTGGTGAACGCCATCAACGGTAGCGAGGAACCCGGTCACGAGACGGTGCGCTATCAGGCGGGCGAGGGCTTGCTCGGGCTGATTCTCGAAGAGAAGCGTAACGTCGCGCTGAGCCGCCTTGGCGATGAGCCGCGGTTTCTCAACCGGCTCGGGCTCTACGATCGCCGCCTGCCGTTCATCGCAGCGCCGATCAGTTTGGGTGGCAACTTGCACGGCGTGTTGGCTGTGCAGCCGAATACGCCCGACGACGGCCTGCTTGAAGAGCGCACCCGCTTTGTCGAGATGGTTGCCAGCCTGATCGGGCAGAGCGTCCGCTTGTCGCTGTCCGTCGAGGAGGAAAAACAGAAAATCGCCGACGAGCGCGACAGCCTGCGGCGGACGGTGCGGCACCAGTACGGTTTTGACAACATTGTCGGTCGCTCCGCGCCGATGCGCAGGGTATTCGACCAGGTGCGCATGGTCTCGAAGTGGAACACCACAGTGCTGCTGCGTGGTGAAACCGGAACCGGCAAGGAATTGATCGCCAACGCCATTCATTACCATTCACCGCGATCCAACGGCGCCTACGTGCGGCTCAACTGCGCGTCGTTGCCGGAGAATCTTCTCGAATCGGAGTTGTTCGGGCACGAGAAGGGCTCCTTTACCGGCGCAGTCGCCGCGCGGCGGGGGCGTTTCGAATCGGCTGACGGCGGCACCATCTTTCTCGACGAGATCGGCGAAATCTCGCCAGCGTTCCAGGCCAAGCTGCTGCGCGTGCTGCAGGAAGGCGAACTGGAACGCGTCGGCGGCACGCGTACGCTGAAGGTCGATGTACGGGTTATTGCGGCGACGCACCGCGATCTGGAGGCCGCAGTAGACGCCGGTGAATTCCGCGAGGACCTGTACTACCGACTCAACGTCATGCCTATCGTGCTGCCGGCATTGCGTGACCGCATGGAGGACATTCCCGATCTGGCCAATTTTCTCGTCGGGCGGGTCGGCGAACTGCAGGGGCGGCGGCTGTCGCTGACCGATGGAGCAATTCGCCGTCTTTCTCAATATCCGTGGCCGGGAAATGTACGCGAACTGGAAAACTGTCTCGAACGAGCCGCTGTCATGTCCGAATCGGGTAGCATCGACGCCGAACTGATTCAGGTCGACCGGTATCGCGAGTCGGGTGTGGTTGCGGCCGTTGCGGCGATGGCGTCGCCGTTGCCCTATGCTCCTTCCGAGCCATCGTCTGCGCTGGGCGTTCCCGAGAACGACCTCGACGAGCGTTCGCGGGTAATCGCTGCGCTGGAACAGGCAGGCTGGGTCCAGGCCCGTGCAGCCCGCATCCTGGGCATGACACCGCGCCAGATCGCCTACCGTATCCTGACCCTGAATATCGAAGTGAAGAAAATCTAGGATGTACCATGAGTGAAGAAGACGAACCGCAATACATCTGCCTCAACTATTGCATGGTTGACCAGGAAACCGGGTATTGCCTGACCTGCGGCCGACCGCCATTGCCGCCGCCAAGCCTTGATTTTTCGCAGACGAGCTTCGCCGGCATTCCTTTTACGATAACGCGCAAGCCGGCGTCCGTTTCCTCGGAGTCCGATTCGCCTGGAGATGATGCGTCGTCCGGTCAACCGATTCCCGGTGACTCCGGCAACTGATAGAGTGCACCGGTTTTTCCCCTAATCCTTTTTCTGGAGAATCGAGCATGTTGTTGTCCCGACTCAAAAGCCTGACAACCGTCGCGGTCGTCACGCTGTCCTGCCTGTCCGTTGCTCACGCCGCCGATCCGCTTAAGGCCGGTTTTGTTTATATCGGCCCGACCGGCGACCACGGCTGGACCTACGCCCACGACCAGGGCCGCAAGAAGATGGAAGCGGAGTCGGGCGGCAAGGTTACGACCACTTTCGTTGAGAACGTGCCGGAAACGGCTGATGCCGAGCGCGTGTTCCGCGATCTGGCGCAAAAGGGAAACAAGGTCATCTTCGGTACGTCGTTCGGCTACATGAACCAGATGATCAAGGTCGCCAAGGCTTTCCCGAAAACCATCTTCATGCACGCCACCGGGTACAAGACGGCGTCCAATCTCGGCGTCTACGATGTGCGCACCTATGAAGGCTCGTACATGCTCGGCGTCGTCGCTGGCAAGATGAGCAAGAACAACAAGATCGGCTACGTCGGGTCGATCCCGATTCCCGAGGTAATCCGCAACATCAACGCCTTTACCATCGGCGCACGTAGCGTCAACCCGAAGATCACCACCAAGGTTATCTGGGTTAACTCCTGGTTCGATCCGGGCAAGGAACGTGAAGCAGCGCTTGCTCACATTGCCCAGGGCGCAGACGTGCTGATGCAGAATACCGACTCGCCGGCCGTGGTGCAGACCGCGCAGGAAAAGGGCGTGCTGGCCTTCGGCTGGGATTCGGACATGACGAAGTTCGGCGGCAAGGCGCACCTCGCCGCGTCGATCCTGAACTGGGACGTGATCTACAAGAAGGTAGTCGCCGACGTGCAGGCCGGTACCTGGAAGAAAGGGGATATCTGGTGGGGCGTCAAGGAAGGCGCAGTCAATATCGACAACTTCGGTGCGGACGTTCCGGCCGACGTGAAGAAACTGGCTGAAGAGCGCCGCGACGCGATCAAGGCCGGCAAGCTGCATCCCTTCACCGGTCCGCTCAAGGATCAGTCGGGCAAGGAGCTCCTGGCTGCCGGCAAGTCCTACACGGATGCCGAGTTGAAGAAGATGAATTTCTACGTCGAAGGCGTGGAAGGTTCGATTCCCAAGTAATTCAACTTGACAGCGAGCGCGGCCTGAGGGCCGCGTTCTGCTTTTGGGGTCGTCGTGCCGCGTCTATAATGCGCGCCTTTCGTTCTATCTAAAGGAATTCGCCATGGAATCCTCTTTCATCAGCCCCTACCGGGACGATATCGTGATCTCTTGGCCCGAACTGCATCGGGATACGCGCGTCCTCTGCCATGCGCTGATGGACAAGGGACCGTTCAAAGGCATTATCGCCATCGCACGTGGCGGTTTGATCCCTGCTGCACTGGTAGCGCGTGAGTTGGAAATCCGTTTGCTCGATACCGTGTGCGCGTCCAGTTACGAAGAGTCCGCCGAGAACAGCGAAGGGGCGCAGATCATGCGCTCCAGCGTGAAGATCCTCAAGGGCGTCGAGCACGACGGCGAGGGCTATCTGCTGATCGACGACCTCGTCGATACCGGTAACACCGCCCGCGTCATCCGCAAACTTCTGCCCAAGGCCTATTTCGCCACGCTCTATGCCAAGCCGATGGGCCGCGAGATCGTCGATCTCTGTGTCAAGGAATTCGCCCAGGACAAGTGGGTCTATTTTCCTTGGGATATCGATTACAAGTTCGTTCCGCCACTGAAGAAGAACAGGTAATCTCAACCTTGCTCCGATAACTCCAATGCCCGACTCAGCAACTCTGCTTTCCTACGCGCCACAGGCACTTATCCTCGTTGCTGCCGTCGCTGCCGGCTTTGTGAACGCCATCGCTGGTGGCGGTACCTTCTTCACCTATCCAGCCTTCGTCCTTGGTGGCGTGCCGCCAGCGCTGGCCAGCGCGTCGAACAACGTTGGCCTGTGGCTCGGCAACGGCATGGCGGCACTGGCTTATCGGCGCGAGCTCTATGCGATGCGCAAGCATCTCCTGTTTCTCTCTGCTGTAACCGTGATCGGTAGCGGTCTGGGGGCGAGTTTGATCCTGTGGGTCGGCAATGCTGGTTTCTCCCGCCTGCTGCCTCCTCTGGTGCTGTTCGCTACGCTGTTGTTTACCTACGCTGACAGGGTGCGCGAATGGTTGTTGCGAAAGGCCGAGCAGGCTCATGTTGGCGAGCCGCGTCCAGGCGGTTCGCTGCGCGCCGCCCTCGGGCTCGGCGTGGTGACCGTGTACGGCGGTTTTTTCGGCGGCGGCGTCAACCTGATGGTTATGGCTTCCCTGAGCCTGATGGGCTACAAGAATGTCCAGCACAGCAACGCAATCAAGAATTTCCTGGCGGTAATGATCATCGCCAGCGTATTTGTCGTCTTCCTGATCCAGGGGGGTATCGCCTGGCAGCAGACCATCGTCTGTGCCTTTGGTGCGATTACTGGCGGTTTTCTTGGTGGCAGCGTCGCGAAACGGATGCCGGTCGCCTGGTTGCGTGGCGTAGTGATCGCGGTCGGTGTCGTGTTGACAGTGGC
>QKII01000393.1 GCA_003249625.1 Propionivibrio sp.
CAAGACACAAGCCGACTACCGGAATAATGATTTGCAGGGGGTAGACGCCAAGGCCGATGTCGCCGATCTGCATCGGGGTTTGTGCCAGGGGCGAATGCAGACTGCGGGGTTCCTTGCCGAAGGAGAACATGACGATGTTGTCGATCACGATTCCTAGTGCCACCGTCGCCATCAGCCACGCATCCGATCCTCTTTTGACAAAGGGTCGGACCGCCAGCGCTTCGACCAGCAGCCCATATGCTGCGCACAAGAGCAGCGAGACGGCGATCGAAAGTCCGATTGGCCACCCCATGGTCTGGGCAAAGGTGAAAGTCAGTACTGCGCCGAGCATCATGGAACTGC
Source organism: Propionivibrio sp. (assembly GCA_003249625.1). The sequence continues at coordinate 343 of QKII01000393.1, forward strand.
CCTGGGCAAAATTCACAGTGCCGGAGACAGCATAGGTGACATGAAAGCCCAATGCCATCAATCCATACATGCTGCCCAGCCCCAAGCCGCTGATCAACGCAGAAAGAACAAGCATCAGGCTCCTCCAAAAAGAAAGTTGAGGTACGGATGAGGCATGGCAGCAACCGATTGGCCGGCGCTGCCACCCTCGGATCTACTGGTCCCGCTTAGCGAGCGTCGCTTACCGGGAGAATGCGGTTTTCATCGAAATAGGCCCAAACGTAGTCATTCTCGTTCAGTGCGTCATGGACTTCGGGCGTGAACGGTTTGACGTAGGTTTTGATCAGGCCCTCATAGCGATCGATCTTGTAGAAGCCCTGGCGTACCGCATCGCCTTCGGTCGAACCGGCTTTCGCAATAGCCAGCGCAGCGAGATGCATCGCGTCGTAGGCATTGGCGACACCAACGGCCGGAGTGATGCCTTCAGGCCCCTTGATGTCGGGATACTTCGCCTTCAACGCCTTAATTACCTTTTCGCCAACTGGAGATTGTTTGCCGAAGAAGCTGTAGGTTTGAACGAAATGAACGTTCTTCGCGCTGGGGCCGGCGAGTTCGGTGAAGCGGCCGCCTGCGGGGCCCCAGTGAGACACGATGGGAACCTTCCACCCCATACGGTCGAGAGACTTAACCACCTGTGCCGACGGTCCGACGTTGCCAACCATGAACAGGACATCGGCGCCGGCCATTTTCAGGCGCGTCAGCTGAGGCACGACATCAACGTCATTGCCCTCGAATTTCTCGATTCCGGCGGACTGTATTCCTTTTGCAGATAGTGCGGCTGTGAGGCCCTTCTCATTCGATTCACCCCATGCATTGTTCACCAGGATCATGCCCGGCTTTGACGCCTTGAACGTTTTCTGGGCGTACGCCAACATACCCCTGTCGACGATTTCATCGACGGCAGAAACGCGGAATGCGAAATTTGGATTGCCGCCGTTCTTGGTTACCGGCGTTCCCGCAGCCCACGGTCCCATGAAAGGAACTTTCTCCTGATTGGCCATGCGGACGATCGCTATCGACACAGGCGTATCCAGGCCACCGAAAAGAACAGCCACCTTCTCCTTGTAGATCAGTTCCCGTGCAGCGGTAACGCCCTTGGTCGGATTCCCTTCGTCGTCGCGCCGCACGAGTTCGACTTTTCGGCCTCCCAGCAAGCCGCCATTCGCATTGATTTCATCGAGCGCCACGGTAAGCCCACGAGTAATGGCTTCGCCCGCCAGCGCGGATTGGCCGGACAGCGCGGTCACCAGGCCGATTTTGATCGGCTCGGCAGCCTGTGCAAACGACGGCAAGGAGCAGAAAGCAGTGGCGGCAAGCGCGGCCGAAAGAAAAGAGCGTCGAGAGTGGTGCGTCATGGTGAAACTCCTTTGAGAAGAAAGTGAGAAGTTGTCCGGCAGGGAAACAAAGGCACAAATCGTGCCAGTGTGCGCAAAAAATTTGTATTTATGGCAACACTATGAGTTTACAAGTGTGCACAATATGGCACGACATCTGCTAACAAAATACCATCGCTCGAAAACATAATCTTTTCGCACCACCCCGGTGCAAAACGAAAGGGAAAGCCATGAAAACTGCCGCAAACCAGTGCGTCGCCAACGAACTGGACGTTGGAACCCGTGCCGCCGCTCTTGTTGAAGAGTATCTGCGAATCCTGATGATTCCCGATCCTGTTGGGGCGATGGCGTATGTCGCTCCGGATCTCTGCATCCGGTTTACCGGTGGACGCGAAATGCGTGCCCCCGCAGCGTGTGCGGAATTCAATGCGACGCGTTACGCCTGGGTGAAAAAGAAATTTGACCGCACGGAAGTGGTTTCCGGCGCGACGGAAGAGGAAGCGGTTGTCTACATGATCGGAACGTTATACGGCGAATGGCCGGATGGAACGCCTTTCAGTGGCAATCGTTACGTGGACCGCTACGTGGTTCGCGGCGGCTACATCGTCCAGATGGACGTATGGAACGACAGTGCAGAATGGCTCCTGGTGCGCGCCGGTCTTGCGGAACCTTGGCCATCGCCCATGGGAGCGACACCATGACCACCTCCGCCTCTTTCGAACCGCTGCCGACTTCTGGGCGTTTCCCCTATCGAGCGATTCATTCCCGGCCGGATTATTCATGGCCGAATGGCACACGGTTGGCCGTCTATATTGGTTTCAACCTCGAACATTTTGCTTTTTCGCAGGGGCTGGGGGCCTGCATCGGCCCGGTTGCTCCGCAACCAGACGTGCTCAATTACAGTTGGCGTGAATACGGGAACCGCGTTGGAGCATGGCGTTGCCTTGACCTGTTCGACCATCTGAAGTTGCCAACAGGTGCGCTGATCAACACCGCGTTGTACGACCACTGTCCAGAACTTGTGAATGCCTTCGTCACCCGGGGCGATGAACTGATCGCGCACGGATACAGCAACGCCATGCGGCAAGGGGATCTTGATGAGGCGTCCGAATTGGCCTTGCTACTCCATTGCCGAGACAGGATGGCGCGGGAAAGTGGTGTTGTGCCCAGGGGCTGGCTTTCGCCGTGGATTTCCGAAAGCACTTCGACGCCCGATTTGCTGGCTGAAGCCGGCTACAGCTATACGCTCAACTGGTGCCATGACGATCAGCCAGTCCGGATGATGACGCGCAAAGGAACGCTCTGGTCGATACCCTATCCGCAGGAGGTCAATGACATTCCCATGATCATTGCCCGCCAGATGGACGGCAAGGACTTCGCGCAACTGATCGTCGATCAGTTCGATGAGATGCTCGAGCAATCGACAAAGCAACCGCTTGTTATGGGCATCTCCTTGCATCCGTACATCATTGGCCAACCGTACCGCCTGCGCCATCTACGGCGCGCACTGACGCACATTGCCTCGGCACGCGATTCAAATGCCATCTGGATGACCACACCCGGCGCCATTCATGACTGCATTGACGGGCTGGATGGCTAACCAGCTCGAAATCCAACTTATTCAGGAATTGAAGACATGCATCCCACCAAGAAAACTGACATTGTTGCCGACCCTTTTGTGCCTCATGGCCACTTCACCCTTTCCCCACTGCGGTCTGGCCCGTTGAGTGGCCTGACGTTTGCGGCCAAGGACCTGTTCGACGTTGCAGGGCATCCGACCGGAGCAGGCAACCCGGTATGGCTTGAGACTCACCCGATCCCCGAGCGCCATAGCTCCGTCGTTGAGCAACTGCTTGAGCAAGGTGCCGAGCTTCGCGGAAAAACCCTCACCGACGAGCTGGCCTACAGCATTCACGGCGACAACCTTCATTACGGCATGCCGCTTAACCCGGCCGCCCCTGACCGTATTCCGGGAGGTTCTTCAAGTGGATCGGTTTCGGCGGTGGCTGCACGTATCGTTGATTTCGCTCTTGGTACCGACACGGGCGGCTCAACCCGTGTCCCGGCCAGCTATTGCGGCGTCTGGGGGGTACGTACGACCCACGGCCTGATTTCGTGCGATGGCCTTGTGCCGTTGCATCCCGCTTTCGATACCGTTACCTGGTTCGCCCATGCGGCCGATACCTTCCTGCGTGTAGGGGAATCCCTGTTGCCCGAATCCGGTTTTAGGCCAAAACGGCTCTTGGTTCTTGAGGATGCCATTCAGTTAGCCGACAGTAATTTTCAGCCCGTCCTGAACACGGTCAGCAAGGAGTTGGCAACGCTTCTGGAAACCGAGGCGATAACCATTCCGATTGCGGATGAGCCGCTCGACGAATGGCGAAAGGTTTATGTTGCGGCCGGTGCGTTTGAGGGCTGGCAAGTCCA
>QKII01000465.1 GCA_003249625.1 Propionivibrio sp.
AGTCCGGCGTTGCCGAGTTCCTTGTAGAACGGCACGTTCGAGTCGCCGTTGATGGTCGAGACGACGGCGGTTTTCTTGCCCTCGGAAGCGAACTTCTTGATCTTGGCGATGATCGTCTGGTAATCGCTATGACCGAACGGCGTGTACTCTTCCATGATGTCGGCTTCGGCGACGCCTTTGGACTTCAGGAAGGCGCGCAGGATCTTGTTGGTCGTGCGCGGATAGACGTAGTCGGTGCCGAGCAGCACGAAGCGCTTGGCTTCGCCGCCGTCCTTGGACATCAGGTATTCGACGGCCGGGATGGCTTGCTGGTTGGGCGCAGCGCCGGTGTAGAAAACGTTCTTCTCGAGTTCTTCGCCCTCGTACTGCACCGGGTAGAAGAGCAGGCCGTTGAGTTCCTTATAGACTGGTAGAACCGACTTGCGCGAAACCGATGTCCAGCATCCGAAGGTGACGTCGACCTTGTCCTTGGTCAGCAACTGGCGGGCCTTCTCGGCGAACAGCGGCCAGTTCGACGCCGGGTCGACGACGACCGGCTCAAGCTTCTTGCCCATAACGCCACCGGCCTTGTTGATTTCCTCGATGGTCATCAACGCGGTTTCCTTCAGCGCGGTTTCCGAGATGGCCATGGTGCCGGAAAGCGAGTGCAGGATGCCGACCTTGATCGTGTCGGCGGCGTGGGCGCCGAGCGAGGTCATTCCGATGGAGGCGAGAGCGGCGGAAAGAACGGTCGCCTTGATAAACGTACGACGTGATTTCATGGGAGAGCTCCTTGAGCGGTTGGCTGGAATTCAGGCCGGGACGCGAACTCATCGTCTCGGGCACGGCGCCAGATTAAGGAACGGCTCCCCTTGTCGGAATACGTCAGATGGCGTAGTGGCTCACGCGCTAGCTCCGAGGGCGTGTGTTGTCCGGTAACAGTTACGCCCGGCGGCCTTGGCAGCGTATAGCGCGCGGTCGGCCTGGCTGAGCACGTTGTTGAATTCTTCGCCGGCGTTGGCCAGATGGCCGCCGATGCTGGCGCTCAACGGAATGCGGTTGCCGGTGGCGTCTACTACCGCACTGCAGGCGGCGATGGCGAGCCGCAGTCGTTCTCCGAGCGAGAGCAGTACATCCTCGTCGGTTGGGTAGAGCATGATAAGAAATTCGTCGCCGCCCCAACGCGCGGCAACGTCGTAGGGGCGGATCGTCGCGTCGATGATGCGGGATACGGCAATGAGCGCCTGGTCACCGATCGCGTGGCCGTGGTTGTCGTTGATTTCCTTGAAGCAGTCGAGATCGAGCCAAAGAATGCCGAGGCGTTGCGTCTCACGACGCGTACGCTTCAATTCGGCTTCGATGCGCTCGCTCATGCCACGGCGGTTGAGCAGTTCGGTCAGGGGGTCGATCTTGGTCAGGCGCTCGAGTGCGATCGTGCGCTCCTGTACCTTGAATTCCAGGTCGCGCCGCGAGACGGTCACCGACTTGGACATCTGCACGAATCGCTTCATCAGCCGGCCGATCTCGCCAGTGCCAAGCGTGTCCAAATGCTCTGGAACATCGCTGCCCGTTTCGACCGCCGACATGCCTGTGTCGAGCTTCTGCAGCGGAATCAGCACGAAACGGCGCAGGGACAGGTTGAAGAGCAGCAGGATACCGAGCAATGTCAGTGTGTAGACGACGAGGATGCCGGTGAACTGACTGAACGGTAAGAGCACATCGAGATCAAGCAGCGTGATCTCGTGCCAGTCGATCTCCGGAAGGTAGGCGATGCCGGCGATATGACGCTTGCCACCCGCCTGGACGAACAATGTCGCTACGCTCTTCTTTTGGACCTCCAGTTCTTTCATGGCTGCGAGTACGGCCCGACGGTCTGCCTCGCGCTCAAAGAGCAAGTCAATGGTGTTTTGCTGCGATTTGGTCTGCGACTTGCTGATCGACGAGAAGTCGATCAGCGCCTGGTTCCGGTGGATCTGGATCGCGCCGCTGTGGTCTACAAACAGGCTGGTGACACCCGGCGAGCCTTCCTCGACGACGTTCTTGATGAACGACGTGAGGTCGAGCCCGGTACCGGCGATGCCAAGGATGTCGTTCCCGTCGCGGATCAGCACGTCGATCCAAAGCTTGGTAATGCCGAGATTCGGGTCGGGATTGACGTTGATGTGGATCGCGCGCTGTTGCCGGATCAGGTCGTAGAACCAGGCATCCTTCTTGTTGCGCGGGTCCATGACGTAGCGGAACTCCTCGCCGGCGTATTCGTTCTGCGCGTTGTTGTGGTAGTAGCGGCCGTTGGACTGCAACGCAACGAAGTAGCTGTGGTCGGCGAAATTCTGGCGGAAATTTTCCATCTCCTTGACAGCGCGCTGGGTCAGCGGTGCGTCATCTGGCTTGCGCGCCCATTCACGAATCGGCTGCGATGACGCGAGTTGGCGCGAGAGCGCCACCTCGCGCAGGATGGGTTGCAGTGTCCGGCCTTTGTCGTAGAGGACCTGTTTTTCCGCGTAGCGCACCGCCCATTGTTCCATGATGCCCTCGGCCAGTGCGCGAACAGCCAGCCAGGACGGAATGGCGAAGACGACGAAAAATACGATTGTCAGGAGGTGGAAGCGCGGCTGCAGGTTCATGGCGGTCGGATGCGTGACTCGGGTGTAAGTGGCGTGGCGCGCACTCATGAATCATTGGAGAGGGCGGTATCGATCCAATATACTGGCGGGTGCGCTGGAACCGGGTTCCATTTTCCAACAATTACGGGAACAGCGGTGTCCGAAACCGATATTTCACCTTTTCTTTCAGAAACGAGCCTGAATAATGAGTCAACCGATCATACCCGGGAGCGCTTTCGTTCCTCATCAATCCGTGGCCGACTGGGCGGCTGGCTGTCTTGAAACGCTCGACATGTCCGCCGCTGATGCGCGCCTGCTGGCCGACAGTCTGGTGCAGACCAGCCTGTGGGGCATCGACTCGCACGGCATCGCCCGCCTGCCGCATTACCTGGAGCGCCTCACGCGCGGCTCGATCAAGGCGCGACCGGCAGTGAAAGTCAAGGAAACCGGGCCGTCGACCGCGCAATTGCATGCCGATCAGGGGCACGGCATTGTCATCGGGCATCAGGCGGCCGCGCTTGCCTCAGACCTCGCTCGCCGTTCCGGTGTCGGCGTGGTCGGTGTCTCTGATTCCTCTCATTGCGGCGCTATGGCGCTCTACACACGGCCGGCCGCGCGTGCCGGACTGATTGCCATCGCCTTTACCCACTCCGACTCGATGGCCGCGCCGCATGGCGGCATGCGCGCCTTCTTCGGTACCAACCCGATCGCCATCGCCTTCCCGCGTGCCGGACATGAGCCGGCCTGTCTGGACATGGCCTCGACGTCGATTCCGTTCAACCGGGTGATCAACGCTCGCCGCGAAGGGCATCCGCTGCCGTCGGGCGTGGCCTACGACGAGGCCGGCAAACTGACCACCGACGCGCAGGCCGCGCGCGCGCTGACGCCGCTTGGTGGCGCCGAATACGGGCACAAGGGCTATGGCCTCGCACTGATGATCGACCTGCTCTGCGGGCCGCTCAACGCCAACCCCTGGGGGCCGACGATCTCCAACATGTTCACTGCGCTCGACGAACCGCGGCGCCTTGGCGCCTTCTTCCTGATGCTCGATCCGATGCGTTTCGCCGGCGGGCCGATGCTGGCAGAGACCGTCGAGCAAATCGCACGCGCGCTAGCGGGCGAACCCGGCTCTCCTCTGATGCCCGGCGATCCGGAAGTCAATGAGGAGGCCGCGCGGCGAGTGAAGGGCATACCGATCGAGCCGGTACTCGCGCAACAGATGCGCGAATGGAGCGAACGTCTCAAGGTCGGGAATCTGCCGGAGGCGCTACGGGCCGCGTCGTAGCAGCCTGTCGGGCTTGACTAGGTCGGCTGCAAAAAATGGGAAGGCGGCTCATTTTTCCCCGTATTTCGGCGCGAATAGAATGACTATTCGCTTGAAATCCGTGAAAAACTGCGCTCGCCCCCCCCACTTTTTTCGCTTCGACCCATCAAGTCCGGCAGGCTGCTAAAATTTCGCGCTTCGTTAATCAGCAAACGGCAAGGAATTTGCCGCCCCTCGTGTGGAGATTTTTCCGATGTACCAGTCCGCCCTGCTCCAGGATTTGC
>QKII01000017.1 GCA_003249625.1 Propionivibrio sp.
AGGGCGAAGACCATCACCGCGACCAGGATCAGGACGGCCAGCGTCCCGCCCAGGCGGGCAAGTATGAATCGAAACATCGGTTTGTCCTTGTTGCGATAGGAGTCGCAAGACTACCGTCATTCCGGCGCAGCCGGAATCCAGGTTGGGGGGCGTTGTCTGGATCCCGGCTTATGCCGGTACGACGGAGTCAGTGCGGTTTTCGGGGATTACTTCCCGGTTACCGACGTGTTCCAGAAGAACGGCCAGGCCGACGGCGTGTAACCCTGCAGACGCTGGGCACGGGCGGACAGGCTGTTGAACTTGCCTACGTTGATGTACGGCACTTCGTCATACACGACCTGCTGCACCTTGCCCCATAGTGCGCCGCGCTTGGCCGGGTCCATTTCCTGGTTGAAGGCGGCGAGCGCAGCCTGCTTGGCCGGGCTGCTCCACCAGCCAGGAGCGCCTTCGCTCAGTTGCGGTGGGGAGAGCATCGGCTCGGGGAACTGCCCGGAGTGTGTGACGTAGATGTCCCACAATTTCGGGTCATTGCGCCGCTGCACCAGCGTCGCCCAGTCGACGATCTGCAACTCGGGCTTGAGTCCGGCACGCTTCAACTGCTCGGCCATCACCAGTGCCATGTTGTAGTGGAACTCGTACTGGCGGCTGGCCAGAATGCGTATCGGCTGGCCGTTGTAGCTTGCTTTGGCAGCCATCTCCTTGGCAGCGGCGGAGTTGCGCTGGTTGTACTTGTCGGCGCCGGCCGTCGAATACAACGCCGTTCCCTGCGGGAAGTGATTCGGCTCAATCTTGAAGAAGCGCGTGTCGCCGAAGGCGGCTGCCATCATCTCGCCTGGGCCGAATGCGATCTGCACGGCTTGACGCAGTGCCTGCGAGGAGAGAACGCCCTCCTTGGTGTTGAACACCAGGTAGGGGAAGCCGAAGGATTGGGTCATGATCGGCACGACCGCGTTTCCGGCCTTCTCCAGCCGACCGATCGATTCGACCGGCAGCAGGTCGGCGTAGTCGAACTGGCCGGAGAGCGTGCCTTCAACACGGGTGTTGGCGCTCGGTACCGGCACGAAGCGCAACTCCTCGATCAGTGCTTCACGCTTGCCCGCGTAACCCGAGGCGGGTTCCTTGCGCGAGGCGTAGCCGTCGAAACGTGTGAGAAGCGTGTATTGATCCGGGCGGCGCTCCTTGAACTTGTAGGGGCCGGTGCCGATGAAATCCTTCAGTTGCGGGGCGATGCTTTCCTTGGCCATGATGGCGGCCATGCCGGTGGGCAGCGCGAGTTGCGAAAGCAGTACGGCGTCTTCAGCTTGAGTTCCACCGTCGTGGGCCCCTTGGCTTCGATGGATGCCACTTCCTTGGCGACAGCCTTGCCGCGTGGGGATACTTCCATCCAGCGTTGCAGCGAGGCGACCACATCGTCGGCGACCATTTCGCGGCCGTTGTGGAACTTGACACCCTTGCGTAGCGTGATGGTGTGGGTCAGCCCGTCCTTGGAAACCTTGGGCAGCCCCTCGGCCAGCATCGGCACCACATTCCACTTCGCATCGAAGGTGTAGAGTGGTTCATACACGTGTTGCATGATGGTGCCGACCAGATCGGCCGTCGTACCCATTGGATCCAGGGTCTGCGGTTCGGCGATCATTGCCAGATTGGCGGCGGAGGGTGCGGCAGTGGCGGAAAGCGGCCCGAAAGGCAGGGCCAGGGCGGTCAGCGAGAGAACACGGCTGACGAACTTGCGGAGAAACAGTTGCGACATGGCTGGACTCCTGTATGTAATAAAATTACACTTAGGATGCTATATTTGCTGAATATCGGCGTCAATACTTTTTTGAAGTGGTTTTAAAGAAATATTTTTACAAGGAGTAATGTCATGCCCGTCGAAATGCTTGGTCAATCCCCCGTCGCCTCCGATCGTCAGGCGCGCCCCTTTTCACCGGCTACGCGTGCCGGCGATTTCATCTTCGTCTCCGGCCAGGTACCGGTCGACGAGAACGGGGAAACGGTTGTTGGCGGGATCGAGGCGCAGACCCGCCAGGTGTTCAAGAACATCGAAAAGGTACTGGCACTGGCTGGATGCACGCTGGAAGACGTGTGCAAGGTCGGCGTGTGGCTCGACGATGCCCGTGATTTCGGCAGCTTCAACCGCGTCTACATGGAATGCTTCGGTTCACACCGGCCTGCGCGCTCGACCGTCGAGTCACGCATGACGATCGATGTCAAGGTCGAAATGGACGTGATCGCGTACAAGCCGAAGGGCTGATATTCTGGGGCGGCGAGCGGGTGACGGCAGACCAATCGGCTGAGAAAAATTCTCGGCTGACAGTATCTCAGTCAATCCGCCGCTGAGCCATTAAGGCGACAAACTACCGATTTGGCGTGGGTGAGTTCGCCGAATCGGTAAGTAGACCTTCAGCGTAATTTCCTCTTGAACGGCGGTTGTTCAGGGCGTTGCCGACTGAGTCAGGCAAAAGGCTCAAGGTCAGCAATGGCTGAGCACTTGGAGGTGAGCAGTCTTCACGATCGTCAGCTTCGCTCACTCACCCGCCATAGTAGCTCGGATACAGCGTAGGGCCGGTTGGGGTCGAAAGTTCATGCGCATCGATTGATAAAGCTGACAACTTAGCGTCGCTCAAAGCTGAACGGCGGGCAACTGGTGTGTTCCCTACCGCGAACGCGCATCGATCTTGTTGCAGCATATTCTTCCATCCGCCACGCGCTGGTGTATCACGTAACGAAGTGGGTTCAATCTGAATCGCGCGACCGATTCAAGAAAAGCGGTCTCCGCAAAACTGCCGGTAACGAAAGAGGGAGATTCCTCTTTCTTGCCGATTTTTCGCAGAGAAAACGAACGGTGAAGCCGTTGTTATCAGAAATATCGCTGACGACCAACGGAACCACTTTGGCTGGTAAAGCCCGTATTTCAACTATTTGGCAGATCTTCTACACGGCTCGTCAGTCGACTACCGCCACCAGTAAAGGGCGCTTCAGATGCTATTCAATGCAGGCTATCGTGCCTCCCCATGCCGATGAAGACCTCGATACCTTCCTCTCGGATGTCCTTGAGCACCTCGTCAAGAGCGGCCTGATCGGACTCGAATTCGCCGTCCCACACGGTGGAGTTGTTGTATTGATCGACGACCTCGGCTGTCCAGCCGGTGTCAGGCATGCGATAGATACAAATCTCGATCGTTTTTCCGCCGTCGGAATAGCTGCGTTGAAGCGGCGAATAGATCAAATCATTTTCGTCATACATTTGAAAAGAAGAGCGATGATTGGAAGAAGACGGGATTTTCTCACTGACTACCCAAGGTCAGCTTTCCGGCATCTTGTTGTACTGGCGCAACCGGCCATCAGCGGACCTGCAATCTATTGACATAATTACCATCCGTACGACCGTCGTTCTTCGAAACTTGCCGGAAGTCCAATTTGCACCACTCGACCATCAGCATGTCCGCTTGCCACAGTTAGCAACATACTTCTGTTGCTACTACCTCAACGACACACTGCTTCGGTTTGTTTGGAAGATGCAATACACGGGGGACAATCTTGACGACCTTAAATCGGCGAAGATTGTTTTCAACATGCCCACTTGCCGCTCCACAAGCAAGGAAACAAAGGCGTGCGATTACTTCGATGATCAGGTGGTCTAGTGGCTCAAGAATAGCGATTTCTGAGCAAAGGCAGCCTATGCCTATTCGAACCAAGCGCGGCTACGAAGCAACGACGATAGTGATTCACTTTCAAGTTTAAACGGCAACTCTACGCTGCGACCAAATGTCAAAAGAACGGGAATAAATCAGTGGCTGGATTCGTTTACTGCTATGTAGGTGCAGTACCTCAAAACCCCACTACGGAGGAAACAACATGAACATCCTCAAAACAACCGCGCCCCTGATCCTGTCCGCTTCTTTACTGGCCGCATGCGCAGGCTATGCCACCGGGACGGTCGGACCTGCAAAGATAGCCGATGGAATACTCGCCGGCAGTAACGGCATGACCCTCTATACCTTTGACAAGGATGCTGCCGGCAGTGGAAAGAGCGTCTGCAACGGCCCTTGCGCGACCAACTGGCCTCCATTGTTGGTCATGGAAAATTCATCCGCCAGCAGTGATTACAGCATCGTGATCCGCGATGATGGCAAGAAGCAATGGGCATACAAAGGCAAACCACTGTATTTCTGGATCAAGGACCAGAAACCCGGGGACAAGACCGGTGACGGTTTCAACAACGTTTGGCGTGTCGCGAAACCCTAAAGCCAATGGATAGCCGCGCGATTTTGGCCGAATTGCCGCGGCTACGCCGCTATGCGCGTGCATTGGTCGGTGGTCGCGAGGCTGCCGACGATCTCGTTCAGGATACCTTGGAGCGTGCCTGGACACGAATGTCGCAATGGCAGCCAGGAAGCGATCTGCGTGCCTGGCTGTTTTCCATTATGCACAATATCCGAATTGACCAGATGCGGCGCCCTGTAGTCCCTGCGTCTTCGTTTGAGGATGAAATCTTTGAACCGCCCGTGCGCGCCACCCAGAGCGATCAGATCGAAGTCTCGGATCTGGATGCTGCATTGGCGTATCTTCCGGAGGAGCAACGCGCGGTACTGCTGCTTGTCGCGCTTGAAGACATGAGTTATGCCGAAATAGCCGAGATGCTCGGCATTCCTGTCGGGACTGTTATGTCTCGCCTGGCAAGAGGGCGCGAGCGTCTGCGGCAGATGCTCGATTCAGCCTCCAACCCCGTTCAGCTTAAGGTTGTGCGATGAACTCCCGTCAGGTTCCGATGTCAGATCTTCACGCTTATGTCGACGGTGAGCTTTCGGAAGCGCGCCACACAGAGGTTGAGGCATGGTTGGAAGAAAATCCAGAAGAAGCGTTGCGTGTCGAATCCTATCGACACCAGAAACACGATTTACGGTTGCGGTTTGACCCCGTCCTGGATGAGCCACTGCCGGACCGTCTGAAAACACTCGCCAGTCAACCTCCTTCACCCAAGGTCCGAATCCTTTCCACTTGGTCATGGCAACGCCTGGCCGCCAGCGTGGCCTTTGCTTTTGTGAGTGGCGCAATCGGTTGGTTGTCTCATGATCAATTCCTTCCGACGGTGAGACTGGCGCAACTTCCGGCGCTCCCGCATCAAGCCGCAATTGCGCATGCCGTGTTCAGTCCCGACGTCAAGAGGCCGGTCGAAATCAGCGCCGAGCACGAGGATCAACTGGTTACCTGGCTTTCCAAGCGGCTTGGCGCTCCGATCCGGCCACCACG
>QKII01000019.1 GCA_003249625.1 Propionivibrio sp.
TGTATCCTCCACTGGATAGCCACGAACGGCATTCGACGTCATCGCCTGCACCGAGACGATGTCACCGCAGAGGTAACGCAGGTCATCAATATCGTGCACAGCGTTCGTCAGCACAGGCCCTGCGCCTGGCGAGCGGCGATGCGCTGCCTCGAAATACTCCTGCGCCTTGAGCAGCATCCACTGCGCCGAAATCGCCGTCACTCGTCCAATCTGGCCGCTCCGCACAATCTCCCGCGCCGACTCGATAATCGGGTTGTGCCGCCGGTGATGCCCGACCAACAAAGCCACGCCAGCACGCTCCGCCGCCTCCGCAAGTAGAAGCGCTGCGGCGACGTTGTCGGCGATCGGTTTTTCCACCAGCAAAGGAATGCCGCGTGCAACACACGCCAGCCCCGCAGGGACATGCAATACGTTCGGTGTTGCCACGATTGCCGCATCCGGTCGCACCTTGTCGAGCATCTCGCCGTAGTCAGCAAAGCATGGAACGCCGAGTTCCCGTGCGTACGTCGCCGCCTCGGGCGTTGGGTCGGCGATCGCGGCCAAACGGCAACCGCTCTCCAGGCGCATCGTCTCGATATGCTTTCGCCCGAACAGCCCCGCGCCAATCACCGCAATACCGATGTTTTCCATCGTTCGATCTCCCTGAAAGGTAATCGGCTGCAATGTAGCGAAGCACCACGAAAGCGACACCTGACCAAGGTCGGGATGATTGGCGGGATCTGCGATGTCTCGAACGGAGAGACATCTCCCGGGTTAGAATCGGACTAAAACAAGAGACGGGTGACCGTCCGCCGAGGAAGAACTCCCTGGTGCCGCTGCGATCCGTTTTTCGCCCGGTGTTCAGGATTACAGCGAACAGGCATGTCATTTACTTCACAACAGGCGCTGGTCAACGCCAAAATCAGCATTCCCGCCCCCGGGCCACATACCATCACCCGGCCGCGCCTGACCGACGAACTTCGCGACGGCTTGCGGCGACCGCTGACGATCGTTACCGCTCCGGCCGGTTTCGGCAAGACTACGATGGTGGCGGACGCCCTGCGCAACGAAACAGGTCGTCACGACATCGCATGGCTCTCCCTCGACGCCGAGGACAGGCACCTGATCCGCTTTCTCTACCATCTGGTGGCTGCTGTGCAGCTAGCCGTACCGAACGTAGGCAGAGCTCCGGTGTTCCTGATAGGACGACTACAGCTGCCAGCCGCAAGCGATCTGCTCACCGCCCTGCTCAGCGAACTGGCAGAGACGCCGCGCGACGTGGTGATCGTCCTCGATGGTTACCACGCAGTATCCAGTCCTGAAATCGACGCGGCAGTCGCCTTTCTCGTCGACCACCTTTCAACCCAGCTTCATCTGATACTGATCAGTCGAGAAGTACCGCCCCTGCCTCTGGCCCGTTGGCGCATGCAGCAACGACTGAGCGAAATAGGTCTCGAATCTCTGCGCTTCTCAGCCGTAGAATCCGCGCGGTTCCTCACGGACACCATCGGCGTCGCCTTGCCGGAAAACCTTTTGCGCACCCTTGAACGCAAAACCGAGGGCTGGATCGCCGGACTGCAGATGGCCGCTCTTTCCCTGCAACATTCGGCCGACGACGCCTCGATGGCCAGTTTCGCCCAGCGCGTGGACGCCTTCAGCGGTGAACACCGGCACGTGCTCGACTATCTGGCGGAAGAAGTTTTCAACCGGCAACCGCAAGAAATCCGTGACTTCCTGCAGCAGACCTCGGCACTGGATCGGCTCTGCGCCCCTCTCTGCGACGCAGTCACCGGTACTGCCAACAGCCGCAACCTGTTGATCCGGCTTGAGCAGGCCAACATGTTCCTGATGCGCCTCGATGAAAACCGGCAGTGGTTCCGCTATCACCCGCTCTTCGCCGAGTTTTTGCGCGCCGAATGCGATGCTACGGAACAGCAACGCCAACACCAGCAGGCCAGCCGCTGGTACGCCGCCAACAACTTCGAGGAAGAAGCGATCCGCCACGCCTTCGCAGCACGCGATTTTCCGAGCACCGTTCGCCTGCTGCGCGACTTTGCCGACAATGTTCTGGCCCGGGGCGAACTATCCAAACTCCGTAGCTGGCTCGACGAACTGCCAGACGAGTTGGTCCGCGCACACAGCGACTTGGCCTGCTACAAGGCCTGGACCCTTTGTCTGGCAGGACGAACCGCCGAAGGGCAACCGTACGCCGCATTGGCGCGTGAGCTTGAAACCGATGACGAGCCGCAGCACCGCCGCGGCATGCTCGGCGCCATTCACGCCTATATTGCACTGAGCTGGGGCGACCCCAAGGATGCCGTTGCGCTCGCCAAACAAGCACTAGCACGGCTCGGTGACTGCGCATCGTTCTTCCGCGTCTATGCCCACAGCCTTCTAGGACAAGCACAGGCACTCGCTGGCGAACGCGTCGCAGCGACCACCACCCTCAGCAGGGGAGTCCAACTCGGACAACAGCTCGACAACCACTTCATGACCGTCGACACGATGGGCGCACTGATCCCGATGATGATCGGCCAGGGAAAACTGCGTGAGGCGCGAGCGATGTGCCAGAAGGCGATCAGCCGTTTCATCGATGCAAAGGACACCCCAGCCCCTGTCGCCGCGCTGCTCTACATCCGCCTCGGCATCATCGACCACGAACAGAACGACCTCGAATCAGCCCGTTACCGCCTGCTCACCGGCATCGAACTCTCCCGCCAGCTCGGTATGGTGTTCTACGCCCTGCTCGGCCTACGCGCACTGGCCAAGCTGCAGCATGTTTGCGGCGAACGCGACGCCGCCTGGGACACTCTGGCGGAGGCTAGCGAAATTGCCCAGCGCCCGGAAAGTACCCGCCGCGCCCGCCTTATTTCCCTGGTAATTGCTGAACTGCAACTTCGCGAGGGCAATGTCGATGGCGCACTACGCACGCTGGAGGAGACGCGCACGCTTCCCTGCGCAGGGGGTGAAGAGGAGGACATTCTCGCCGCCCGCATCTACCTCGCGCGCCATCAACCGACGCGCGCATTGAATATTCTGTCCACGCTGGAGAAAAACGCACGTGCTGACGGTTTTCACGGCAACCTGATTGTCATCTACATCCTGCAAGCCCTTTGCCGGAAGGCCGCGGGAGAAAAAGCCGCCGCAGCGCGCTGCTTGAGTACGGCCGTTTCGCTCGCAGCCCCCGGCGGCTACCGTCGAGTTTTCCTCGACGAAGGCCGCGCCGTCGCGGATCTGCTCGGTGAAACGCGCCATGTCGATCCAGGCTTCGTCAATCGCCTGCTCGAGGCATTCGCACTCGACGAAGAAACGTTGCCTTCCTCCGCCTTGCAACAGAGCCTGAGCAGAATGGAACGGGAAATCCTCAAGTTGCTCAACCTCGGTCTGACCAACCAGCAAATCGGAGAGAAACTCGGCATAACCGTCAGCACCACCAAGTGGTACCTGACCCAGATGTTCGGCAAGCTTGACGTCCGCAACCGTACCCAGGCCATCGCCCGGGCCCGTCAACTCGGACTGTTGTAGCCACTTAGAAAACAATCCTTGCTTTCCAAAATCACATCGCCTACGTTGAAAGCGAAGGATGAGTTAGAGGCCCACGAGATCAGCAAGTTAGCGGATGATGAGGAAGCTACGTTTCGGGTTCGTACGGGAAGTGCCTGACAACTCTATGTAGCGGGAGAGCATCACCCGGTAGCACTGGCTTGATGGGCCTCTTGTTTGCCCCTTGCCAGGTTCCTGCCCTAAATGAAAAAAGCCCGGATCAGTCGATTCGGGCTTTTTTCATGGCTTGACACGTTGCAGCGATAAGAGCTTGGCGTCTCCACGGGGATTCGAACCCCGGTACCAACCGTGAAAGGGTTGTGTCCTAGGCCTCTAGACGATGGAGACAGTCCGTAAACCAAAATAACTGGAGCGGCAGAAGAGTCTCGAACTCTCGACCTCAACCTTGGCAAGGTTGCGCTCTACCAACTGAGCTACTGCCGCATGACCTATGGCTCCTCGACCTGGGCTCGAACCAGGGACCTACGGATTAACAGTCCGGCGCTCTACCGACTGAGCTATCGAGGAACAGAGGGCGCGCATTATATAGCGATCCATGGCAAAGGCAAAAGGGGGTTTAGC
>QKII01000426.1 GCA_003249625.1 Propionivibrio sp.
CGTCCGCATCCCGGTCGTCGAGATCCCGGTCACGGCCGAGGATCTGGTGTTCATGATGCGTGAAGCCAAACGCATCACGGGACACGAACACCCGCGGGTCCTGATCGCCGTATTCAGCAACTGGCTGCGCGACGCCGTGACCGTAGCGGAAATCATGGGCATCGACCTGACGGTCTATCAGCGTGAAACGGACGCTGACACGCATACGATCATGAACAGGATCTCGCGTCTCGATCCAACCGATTTCGATCTCGTCGTCGCCGGCAAGAGGACACTGATCACCGCCGCGAAACGCGGCTTCAAGACATTGCCGCTGAGTACCGGCAGCCTGGCGCTGGAAACCGCGTTTCTCGAGGCGCAGCGCGTCGCGCTCGGCAGAAAGATCGAAAAGGAGCATGCCCAGCGATTCACCGCCCTCGTCCAATACTCCTCCGAAGGCATCATCAGCGTCGACGAGGACAAAGTCATCCAGGTACTCAACCCGGCGGCGGAACGCTTTCTGAATTGCGACGCGAACGAGATGATCGGACAGCCGATCGACGCACGCTTGCCATTCGTGAATATCGCCCCGTGCCTGTACAACGGCCAGGAGTCCGTCGGCCAGACAGTGCAATGGGGAAAGGTCTGGCTATCGTTCAACATCGCGCCGATCACCGTCGACGAACAGATCACCGGCGCGATCATCACCTTCCAGGACATCACCCGCATCCAGGAAATGGAGGCGCGCTTCCGTAACGAGGTTCTGGCCAAGAAATTCCTCGCGCGCTACACCTTCGACGACATCGCAGGCTCATCGCCAAAGCTCATTGAAGCGAAACGCGTCGCCGGCGAAATGGCGACGGTAGAGGCCACCGTATTGATCAGTGGCGAATCCGGAACCGGCAAGGAGCTTTTCGCCCAGAGCATCCACAACCAGAGCCAGCGAAAAAACGGTCCGTTTGTCGCACTCAACTGCGCGGCGCTCCCGCCAAATCTTCTCGAAAGCGAACTGTTTGGCTATGTCGAGGGCGCGTTTACCGGCGCCACCAAGAAAGGCAAGCCTGGTTTGTTCGAAATGGCGCACCGTGGAACAATCTTTCTCGACGAAATCTCGGAAATGGATAAATACGGCCAGAGCCGCCTTCTGCGCGTGCTGCAGGAAAAGCAGGTCATGCGCCTGGGCGACGACAAGAACATTCCTGTTGACGTACGCATCATCGCCGCAACCAACCGCAATCTCGCGACGATGATCGGCGAGGGGAAGTTCCGCCAAGACCTCTACTACCGGCTGAAGGTTCTTACACTGAAGCTACCGCCCTTGCGATCGCGAACGGGGGATGTCGAGCTACTCGCGGAATCCTTCGCCAGGAAGTACAACCAGATGCATGGCAAGAATCTGAAGTTTACGCCGGAAGCCTGCGCTTACCTGGCGCAATACCCTTGGCCGGGAAACATTCGGGAGCTCATGTTCTTCATCGAACGCCTGATCGTCATTGCCAGCGAGAAGACCGTCACACCCGACGTCATCCGCAAATACTGGGAAGAAGGTGAGGATGAATTGCCTTCGTTTGCCCCGGCAACACCCAACGCCGTCAAGGCCGTTTTCTCCGACAAGGAAAGCATCCTGTCGATGCTTGACCGCTGCAAGCAGAACAAGAAGCGCGCCGCAGAGCTACTGGGGATGGACCGGACAACGCTCTACCGGAAACTGCGGCAGTATGGAATTCCAGCGAAGAAAAACGAGGACAATTGACGGTTCCGCCCGTCGGCTTCCTTGGGCAGCGGATCGAAAAAAACCACGATGTCGGTCAACCTCGCCCGATGAAGGGCATCTTGGTTGCCATGATCGTCATGAACTGGACGTTCACGTCGAGGGGCAAACCAGCCATGTAAACAACGGCCTCGGCAACGCGCTGAACGTCGATCATCGGCTCAGGGAGGACATCGCCGCTGGCCTGTTTCACGCCCTTGGTCATCCGTTGCGAGAGCGAGGTGAAGGCATTGCCGATATCGATCTGCCCACAGGCAATATCGTATTTTCGACCATCAAGGGAAAGGCTTTTGGTCAACCCCGTCACCGCGTGTTTGGTTGCCGTATAAGGAGCCGAATCCGGACGCGGCGCATGGGCCGATATTGACCCGTTGTTGATGATTCGCCCGCCGCGAGGATCTTGTTCCTTCATCAGGCGAAAGGCAGCCTGGCTGCAAAGAAACATCCCGTGCACATTCACGTTGACCACCGACGTCCACTGTTCCCAGGTCACGTCTTCAAAAGGAACGCCGGGGACATTGCCTCCAGCGTTGTTGAACAGCACATCGAGTCGCCCGAAGCGTTCTCTGACCGCTGCAAACAGCGCATCGACGGAGTCCGGTTTTGTTACGTCGGCGGATACCGCCAACGCAACGTTCCCGTTGTGTTCCGCTTCGGCGACGCCCTCCAGCAACGGCTCGATGCGACGCCCGGCGAGCACGACACAGAAGCCGGCTTTGAGAAGTGCTGTTGTTGCCGCACGCCCGATACCTGATCCAGCGCCAGTGACAAGCGCGATTTTCCTGTTGTCCATCCCTCGTCTCAAATTCAGCCCGCAGCCAGTTGCTGGCGCCGGATCTTGAGCTTCTTTAACTCGTTCAGTGCGGTGAAGAACACGACCGAGATAGTCAGGATAAGAATCGCCCCGGAAATCGGCTCGGTCAGGAACGGCGTAAAATCGCCCCGGCTTTTCATCAACCCGCGACGCAGATTGACCTCGATGATCGGCCCGAGGATGAAGCCGAGCAGCAACGGCGTCGTTTGCATTGCCGCCTTCTTCATCAACCAGCCGAGCAGGCCGAAGGCCAGCATGGTCCAGATATCGAACACGCGGTTATTGAGACCGAAAGCACCGATGACGCAAAGGGTGACGATGAGCGGCAGAAGGATGTGCTTCGGTACCGCGAGGATTTTCACGAAGAAGCGCATGCCACCGTACATGGCGATAACCATGAAGATGTTGCATATCACCAGCGCCGAGAAGATTCCGTAAACCAGCACACCGTTGGTATCGAACAACAACGGCCCGGGAGTAATGCCGTGGATCATGAAACCGCCGAGGAGGATGGCCGTCGTGTTGTCTCCCGGAATCCCCAGGGTCATCAGCGGCACCAGCGCACCGCCCGTCGAGGCGTTGTTCGAGCTTTCGCTGGCGACGATTCCATCCATTACGCCGGTGCCGAACTTCTCCGGATGTTTTGACTGCTTCTTGGCGATGCCGTAGGCAAGAATGTTGCAGATAGCCGCCCCCAAGCCGGGGAGAATGCCGACAACGGTACCAATCGTCGAGGAACGGAGGGCATTGCCGGTCTGCCCGACAAACTCCTTCATCGTAAATCCGACCCCCTTCATCTTGTACGCCGCGACCTTCATGAACGCGGGAACCCGGGTTTCCTCGGCATACTCGAGTACCTGAGAGACGGCGAAGAGCCCGATCAGCGCTGGAAGCAGGCTGATACCGTCGTTCAATGCGTCGAATCCGAAGGTAAAGCGCGGGAAAGCGGTAATCGGGGCCATGCCGATGAACGAGAGAATCAACCCGAGTACGGCGGCGAGAAGTCCCTTGGTCAACGAATCGCCCGACAAGCCGGCCACGAGCGTTACCGAGAATAGCGCGATTGAGAAGTACTCGTAGGGTCCGAATTCAAGCGCGACGTTGGCCAGGAGCGGCGCCACGAAGAACAGTACCAGCAGACTGAACATGCCCCCGATGAACGAATAGGCGATGCCGATACCGAGCGCCCGCCCGGCCTCGCCACGCGCCGCCATCGGATGGCCGTCGAAACAGGTCGCGACCGATGCCGGCGTACCGGGAATCTTCAGCAGGATCGCCGAGATCAGGCCGCCCGACGTGCCACCGATATAGAGCGCCAGCAGCAACGAAATCCCCTCGACCGGCGACATGCCGAACGTTACTGGCAGGAACAGGGCCACGCCCATGGTCACGGTAAGTCCGGGTACGGCCCCGATAAAAATACCCACGATGATTCCGCTGGCCATCAGGGCGAAAATCTTCAGCGTCAGAACGGAAAGAATGCCAGAGATAATCATGATTGCGATTCCGGGAAGAGATCAACCGA
>QKII01000145.1 GCA_003249625.1 Propionivibrio sp.
CACCTGATCGATCGTGACTTCTGCGCCAACTTCTGCCGGTATCTGTTCTATTTTCAGTTTTTCGCCAGCGGCAACGCGATACTGCTTGCCACCGGTTTTTATGACCGCGTACATGTTGGACTCCAGAGAACTAAAAAAAGTGAAACGAAGAACCGCGTATTATACGTATTTCCCCTGCCAAGTCAAAGAGTTCGGAAACCTGGCCGCACCGTCGTCTTGACGCCATCCGGGCCGCCCCATAACATCTCGCGATTTCCTTGAATTCCCCTGAAAGTGAAGCGCGTTGAAGCTCGAGCAACTCTATAAACTGATCAGTCCCGACATGCAGGCCGTCGACGCGGTGATCCGCCAGCGGCTGCACTCCGACGTCGTGCTCGTCAGACAGGTCGCCGAGTACATCGTCAGTGCCGGCGGAAAACGCCTGCGCCCCGCACTGGTACTGCTCAGCGCCGGCGCGCTCGGCTACCAAGGCACCCGACATCACGAACTGGCTGCGATTGTCGAACTGATCCACACCTCCACGCTGCTGCACGACGACGTGGTCGACGAATCCGACCTGCGGCGCGGTCGCGAGACGGCCAACGCACTGTTCGGCAACGCCGCCAGCGTTCTGGTCGGCGACTTCCTCTATTCGCGCACCTTTCAGATGATGGTCGATATCGGCAACATGCGGGTGATGAGCGTCCTCTCTGACGCCACCAACGTCATCGCTGAAGGCGAAGTACTGCAACTGATGAACTGCCATGACGCCGACGTCGACCAGGAACGCTACCTTCAGGTCATCCGCTACAAGACGGCCAAACTGTTCGAAGCCGCTTCCCGGCTCGGCGCGATCATCGCCGGCGCCGACGCGGAAACGGAGCAACGGCTGGCCGACTATGGCACTCACCTCGGCACGGCCTTTCAATTGATCGACGACGTTCTCGATTATTCCGGCGCCGAAGGCGAAACCGGAAAACATCTCGGCGACGACCTCGCCGAAGGCAAGCCGACGTTGCCGCTGATCCACGTACTGTCCCACGGCACACCAGAACAACGCGACTGCGTGCGCAGCGCCATCGAAAACGGCGGGCGCGACGAGTTCCCGGCGGTACTGGCGGCAATTCATGCAACCGGTGCACTGGAGCACACCAAGAAGCAGGCAAAAGTGGAAGCCGATCGTGCAGCGGCATCAATAAACGCTCTTTCTGCTTCCCCTTACAAGGATTCTTTGTTAGAATTGTCGGCCTTCGCAGTTGCACGGTCTTATTAGTAGCTGCAAGCTTTCGGTCGGGGCGTAGCTCAGCCTGGTAGAGTACTACGTTCGGGACGTAGGAGTCGGAGGTTCGAATCCTCTCGCCCCGACCAACAATCAAAAAAGCCGCCATGCGGCTTTTTTTGTTTGCCGCCTGCCGTATCGGTCACCCCGGGAACGCAGTCACAAACGCCATTTCGCGGCCCGGCACATGATCCCTTCTGCTATCCTTTGCGGAATCAGACCATCCGCCGACGTCATGAAATACCTGCTTCTTTTCGCGCTGCTTTTCCTCGTTCTCTGGATCATGCGCAAGAACCGGGGACGCACCTCGAACCCTCCGCCCGCCTCCGCCCGGCCACCTGAAAGAATGGTTTCGTGCGCCCACTGCGGCGTCAACCTGCCGGTCAGCGAAAGCGTACGCTCGGGGAGCCGCCATTACTGCTGTCCTGAACACCTGCGTTCAGACGAAGTGCGGGGCTCTGATATTCGATGAAGGCTCCCGGCACGACAAGTCCGATGCGATTTCCGGATATCCATTGGAAGTCGTTACGTTACTTCAGCATCTACCGGCTTTGTATCGCCGTGCTGCTGTTTGCCTCATCGCTACCCAGCTCGCCAGTCTTTACCCTGCTGAGCCCCGACAAAAACCCCTTCCAGACAGAAATCACCGGTGTTTATGCCCTCTGCGCCCTCGCGTCCCTCCTGGCGCTGCACTTTCACCGGAAACACTTCAATCGCCAGGTCAGCCTACAGGTCGTAACCGACGTCGTATTGCTGACCATCCTCGCCCATACGGGTGGCGGATTAAAGAGCGGCATGGGCATCATGCTATTGGTTTCTCTTGCTGGCGCGGGGCTGGTCGGCCAAGGACGACTGGTGCTTTTCTACGCGGCCATCGCGACGATCGCCATTCTCGGCGAACACATAGTGCGCGCGATATCCAGCGATATCGAGGTTGTCGACTTTTTCGAGGCGGGTCTGTTCTGCACCGGATTCTTCGCTGTCGCCATTTCTGCCCGCTTGTTGGCCAACCGGGTCATCGCCAACGAGGAACTGGCGCGCAAGCGCGGCGAGGAGTTGCGCAACCAGACAGTAATCAGCCAGCACATCATCGAAGAGATGCAAGACGGCGTGCTCGTGCTTGATCGCCAAGGACACATAAAGCAAAGCAATCCGCGCGTGGAACGTTTGCTGGGACTCGGCAACCCCACAGGACGTGAGCTCAACGCTTACTCGACGGAACTGGCACAGGGATTCCGTCGCTGGTGCGAGCACGAACACGCAGATCCGGTCATGGTCCGCGCCCCGGCGAGCGGCATGCAGCTACAAGCGCGCTTCGTCAATTCCACCAGCCCGCAGCGCGATGTCCTCGTTTTCCTGGAAGATCTGAGCCGGCTCCAGGAGCGGGCGCGACAACTCAAGCTTGCGGCACTGGGCCGCCTTACGGCGAATATCGCCCACGAGATTCGCAACCCGCTCTCGGCGATCAAGCATGCCGGCGAGCTGCTGCGGGAAGAAACGAGCAACCCGACCGAGGCGCGCCTCCTGCGCATCGTCATCGACAACGCACAGCGGGTCGAAAACATCGTCAACGATGTTCTGCAGCTTGGCCGACGCGACCGCGCCCATCGCGAGCAGATCAACCTGCGGCAGATGCTGCCGTTGTTCATCGAGGAATTCATCCTTAAGGAAGAAGCACCGGGTGGTCTCATCACAACGAGCATCAACGGCCGTGGCTCGCTGCTATTCGATCGCTCTCACTTCACGCAGGTTCTGTGGAATCTTGTCGGCAACGCGCTGCGCCATTCGCAAAAGGCGGCAGGAAGCATCCACATCCAGATCGATGATGCGACACACGACAATCGTGTCGAACTGCACGTAATCGACGACGGCAAGGGCGTGGACGAATCAATGCGCGAACAGATCTTCGAACCATTTTTCACCACGCACAGCCGCGGCACCGGACTGGGTCTCTACATCGCCCGAGAGCTGTGCGACGCGAACGGCGCGCAACTGGACCTGCGCAACACCGCATCCGGCGCCGACTTCTGCATTTCCGGAAGGAGCATCGAGTGATTCCAGAAAAGAATGAGAGACGGCGCGGCGAGCTGCCGCGCGTGCTGGTCGTTGACGACGAGGAAGATATCCGCGAATTGCTCGACCTGACGCTCGCCCGGATGGGACTTTCAGCCGATTGCGCAGGCAGCGTCGCCGAGGCCAGGCTGTTTCTTGAAAAGGAGCGCTACAGCCTGTGCCTGACCGACATGCGCCTCCCCGACGGCGAAGGACTGGATATCGTGCGCCTGATCGGCACCCGCTACGGAGAAACACCGGTGGCGGTCATCACGGCTTTCGGCAGCGCCGACAACGCCGTTGCCGCACTCAAGGCCGGAGCGTTCGACTATCTGGCAAAACCGGTCGCACTTGACCAACTGCGAACCCTGATCAAATCGGCCATCAGTCTGCCGTCCACCGCCAGCGCTCCTGAGCGCACCTCCGGCAACGGCAGTGAGACAGCAGTGCAGCTGATTGGAACGTCGTCGGCCATTGCCGCCGTGCGCGAGACCATCGGCAAGCTCGCCCGCAGCCAGGCCCCTGTCTACATCTCTGGCGAATCTGGAAGCGGAAAGGAACTGGCCGCTCGACTCATCCACCAGCAGAGTTCGCGCAACGCAGGGCCGTTCATCCCGGTTAACTGCGGTGCCATCCCCGAGAACCTGATGGAAAGCGAGTTCTTCGGTTACCGCAAGGGCGCGTTCACAGGTGCCGACAGCGACCGCGAAGGCTTTTTTCACGCTGCCAACGGTGGCACTCTCTTTCTCGACGAAGTCGCCGATCTACCGCTGGC
>QKII01000277.1 GCA_003249625.1 Propionivibrio sp.
ACCTGTCGCCGGAAAACTTCGCCCGACTGCTGACCGTATCCATGCCGTTCGGAAAGTACAAGGGGCGGCTGATCGCCGATCTTCCCGGCAACTATCTGAACTGGTTCGCGCGCGAAGGGTTCCCGCGCGGCGAACTAGGCCGGCTGCTCGCTTTGATGCACGAGATAGACCACAACGGACTCGGGCACCTGCTCGACCCCCTGCGCCGGAGCCACGAACGCTGAACGTCCGCTGGCGCTACTCAAGACAGCGGCGATCCTCCGGACAACCCTTCAAGCAATTTGAGCATGGCCACCGAATCCGCCTCACCGAGGCCGGAACCGACCATGGCATTGAACATCTGTGCCGCCACGGCCGCCGCGGGCGAGGCAATGCCCCGCTCATGCGCGCATTGCATGACGATGTTCATGTCCTTCTGATGCATCCACGACTTGAATCCCGGGGTGAAATTGCGGTCGAGCATGCGCTGACCGTGATTCTCCAGAACTTTCGACGCCGCCGAACCGCCCATCAGCGCTGCGCGCACCTTCGCCGGATCGGCGCCATTGCAGCGGGCAAAGTTGAGCGCCTCGGCCACGGCCAGGACCCCGACGCCGGTCAGAATCTGGTTGGCCGCCTTGGCGACCTGCCCGGCTCCCGAGAGACCAACGTGGACGATATTCTTTCCCATGCTCTCCAGCACCGGCTTTGCCTTTGCGAAGGCGGCCTCGGAACCGCCAACCATGATCGACAACACCCCGGAAATAGCCCCGGGCTCACCGCCGGACACGGGTGCATCGAGGAAATCGACCCCGTGCGCCAGCAATTCATCCCCGATACGCCGAGCCGCAGCCGGCAGGATGGTGCTCATGTCCACCGCTACGAGGCCCGGCCTTGCACCCGATGCGACGCCCTTCTCGCCAAGCATGACGGACTGGACATCCGGTGCGTCGGCAACCATGGTTATCAGGATATCCACGCAGCCAGCCAGCTCCGCCGGGCTTTCGACGACCTGCGCGCCAGCATCCACCAGCGGCAGCACCGACTCCGGACGGCGCGCCCAGACTTTCAGCGGGAACCCGCCCTTCATCACGTTGAGCGCCATCGGTCGCCCCATGATCCCCAAGCCGATAAAACCTACCTGCATGACACTCTCCGCGTTATCAGAATTTAAAAAATCAGTGCCCCGGCATCAGCCGGGGAGAAGCCGCTCGATCATGTCGCGCACCATATGCAGCGATACCGGCTTGATCAGCACCGCATCGAAACCACCCGCCAGAAAACGCTCGACGTCGGAGGGCAAGGCATGCGCCGTGTAAGCAACAACGGGCAATCCGACAAACGCCGGTCTGCTCCGTATCTCGCGACAAACCGCCTCACCATTGAGGTCGGGCATGCCGATATCCAGCAGAACGAGACGAACCGCCGGATTGTGCGCAAGCCAATCAAGCGCCGCCTTGCCACCCGTCGCTTGATCGACTTCCCAGCCAAGACGGGCAAGAAACGCGGCGGCCAACTGGCGATTGACGGGCACGTCGTCAACGACCAGCGCAAGTTTTTCCCTGAACGCGCCCATGCCCTCGTCCTTCAGGCCACCCCATTGTGCGCCGGCAGGAGGATATAGAACACCGAGCCGACACCCAGCGTTGAGTTCACACCGGTTTGCCCCCCCATATGTTCGGCAAGTTGCTTGGTCAACGCCAGCCCCAGCCCGCTACCTTCGTGACTGCGAGTGGAGAAGGACTCGCTCTGGCGGAATTTCTCGAAGATCATCTGCTGTTCCTCGGGACGGATGCCGATGCCGGTATCCTCGACCTCAATGCGGACAAAATCCCGCCCATCGACCATTTCCGGGCGAGCCCGCACGGTAACACTACCTTGCGCGGTAAATTTCAGTGCGTTCCCGATCAGGTTGAACATGATCTGGCGCAAGCGCATCCCGTCTGCGAAGACCGACGTGGGCAACCCTTCTTCGATCATTTCCAGCGTCAGCCCTTTCTTGCGCGCATGCGCCGACTGGATGCTCAGCACCTCGCGTAACAAGTCGGGCAGATCGACCAACCCCAGGTTGAAGGTCATCCGCCCGGCTTCGATCTTGGCCAGGTCGAGGACATCGGTCACCAGCGCCAGCAGGTGCGAGCCACTGACGCGGATATTCTGCGCGTACTCGCGCTGCACTGGATCAGACAACTCCGACTCCAACAGTTCGGAAAAGCCAAGAATCCCATTGAGGGGCGTTCGCAACTCGTGCGACATGCTGGCAAGGAACTCACTCTTCAGCCGGTTTGCAGACTCAGCGGCCACGCGCGCCTCGTCGAGGCGGCTGAACGAATGCTGGACATCGTCAGCCATGAGGTTGAATGAACGCGCCAGGTCCGCCATTTCGTCCTGCCCCTTGACGTCGAGCCGGTAGGCCAGATCACCGCTCTGGAAGCGGCGGATACCGCCGCTCATCTGGGTAATTCGCCTGGTCAGCACACTGGCCATCCAGATGGCGATAACGATCACGAGGACGATCATTACGGCAGTCGATGCAGCCAGGCCGAACGCCGTCGCGCCGAGATGGTGAGTAATCGCCGCCAGCAACCCCTCGCGTTCCTGACGGAGCTTCTCGTCGGCGGCGGTGATCAGCGCATCGATACGCTTGCCTGATTCAGTCGCCGCCTTGTGGAAGTCATCGACATTGGCACCTATCGTCACATAACCAAAACCCCGCTTGCTCGCTCCGTACTGCCCGGTGTAATACGGGATCGTCGCCGCCGTAGTGAGTTTCCACAAGCCGGTAAAAAAGATCACGAACGAGCCTGAACCGCCGTGTTCGGTCAAAGCATCCCAACCGTGGCATTGCGGCGAGTGATTAAGGTAGCGGCAATCCAGCCCGACGCTGCCGGAAGTACTCGATTCGGGCGACGGTTTGCGTTTCAGCGATTGGTCGCGGAACGGCGGCACATCGGCGGAAAACGCCTGCCACGACTTGCCGCTGGCCTTCCATTCCGCCCAGAGTTCCTCGTCCATCCAGGGCACAGCCGGCTCGCCAGTCTCTGGATCGTAGCCAGCGATGAAATAGTCGCGCGGATGTGATATCGAACGGCTCTTGTAATCCCAGATGAAGGCATAGTTGCCGGTGGCCGGATCAGCAATCGGGGCGAAACGCTCCGGCGTCGGTCGAACGCCGTCGGTGAATGCCATCAAATGCGAGTGATCGAGCGCCAGCGTTACGTAGCCGATAATCTTGCCGTGACGCACAACCGGCGTCGCCCAGCGGACGATGCCACGAAAGCGCTTTCCGACAGGATTTTCCAGCCCGGCATAGCCCGAAGCCTCCGGTGCGAATGGTTTGCCGAGTTCCTCGGCGCGCGCCTTGGTGTAGGGGCCGATCCAGTCGGTGCGCACGTACGGTCCGATCACATCGGACACGTAAACCTCGCCCGCTTTCAGCTTCTTTAGTTCCGGCCAGTAGGTTTCGGCCTTGACGAAGGTATTTTCCCGGCGGCTGACATCACGCAGTCCCGGCGGCAGAAGGTCCCCCTGCTGCACCTTGATTTGCTCCATGCCGTTGAGATCGACAAAGGTCATTTCCAAGAACAACGGTCTCAAAACGCGACGCCCGTAATTTTCGGGCATCCGGCTATGGAAATTCCGGGCGTTGTCCGGCAAGGGCGGCCGCACGCTATTTTCCGGGGCGGCCTGCGCCTCCGGAACCCATCCTTTACCATCTGCAGAAGGCACATAGCGTCCGTGCTCGTACAAGACCCGGATACGCCCCGAGATAAAGCGCTGGTACTCGTTTTCAGAAACGTCGAGCGCAGCCGCACCCAGAACATCACTATCACGCTCGTAAAGGAAGTTGGCAACCCGATAGGCAAGGCCGGTCGTCAGTGCCTCGATGGCCTCGCGCGATCGCTCGTCGAGGGCGCGCACTGCATCGTCGATCGCAGTCTTGCCTGTCTGCTGCTGCGTCTTGCGCATTGCGTCGGCCATCTGCACGCCGCGCGCGGACACGCCCTCGCCAAGATTTTCGGCCGCATTCCAGGCGTAGCCGGCAAGCAACATCAGCGGCACCACCTTGATGGCAATAAAAATCAGGATCAGCTTGCCACGA
>QKII01000403.1 GCA_003249625.1 Propionivibrio sp.
CCTCCCCCGCCATCTCGGCCAGGCAAAAATCCCGTATTCCGGTCAAGACCAACTGTACGCAGGCGAGTGCCGAAGAAACCGGAACAGCCGCGAAGGGTATGACCATGGTCATCTCAAAAATCGTTGCGTATTGCGTTGCACCGCTCTGAGTCATACCGATGCCGAAAAAGCCGATGAACGCAAAGAACGCAAGCGCGAGCACGTCGATGCCGACATTCAACCAGCGGCGCACGCCGACAGGCAACCGGCTGATCAGCGCTGTAACGGCGACATGTTCGCGCCGCGCGATTCCGCAGGAGACCGCCAGCAATGCAGCCCAAATCATCAGGTAGCGCGCCAACTCTTCGGCCCACGTCACGGGAAGCTCGAACACATACCGCCCGAAGACGCCAATCCAGATATCGATCAGCAGGACGCCGAGTATTGCCGCACAGGCATACTCGACCCACCGGTTCAACGCAGCGCTGAACCGGGAGGTTGATTCGCTGTACCTAGCAAGAGCACAGGAGGGAAAACTTGTCACCATGGGGTCGGATACCTCAATTGATCAAAAACGGTTTCACAGAATTCAGCTCAGATCGCCCAGTGCCTCGTGCAGCACTTCGATCCTTTCGAGGTGTTTGCGGCCAGACTTCCCCAGATCCCGTGCCACCGATGCGCCCAGAAAATTGACGATACTCACTGCGGCCGCATACGAATCGAAAAGCGACGAACCTTCGGTCAGGCAATTGATGACCAACTCGCCGGAACGCGAAAGCGTCGGCAGACCTGCATCGGAAAGGAAAACCAACGACGCACGTGCCTGTCGAGCGGCTTCAACGATCGTGCGCAGCATCGCCGCGCGGCGGCGGAAGTCGA
Source organism: Propionivibrio sp. (assembly GCA_003249625.1). The sequence continues at coordinate 859 of QKII01000403.1, forward strand.
CCACCAGCAGGACGTCGCCTTCTCCGAGCGCGGCCAAATCCTCTGCAAGCGTCATTGCCGACGTCGGCAACGGAGCCACATCTTCCCGCAGTTGCGCCAAGAGGTTGCCCGCGTACAGCGCAACAAAATGCCCGTTCCGCATGCCCACCACACGAACCCTGCGGGCACCTGCAATCAAACGCGCTGCACCGGCCAGAACAGCCCCGCTCTGCGATTGAAAGGTCTCGGTAAGAATGCGGATATCGCTGGCGATATGCCGCGACAAGGCGTCGGTCGGCAACTCCTTGAGGTCAACCCCGGCCAGCGCATAGAGGGGAGAAGCCATGTGTGCTTCGGCACGCGCCTGGCGCCGCGCCTGCCTGAAACTGGGGTAACCGACGCGACGGAAAAAGCGTGCGGCCGTGGCCTTGGAGACCTTGGCTTCACCGGCGAGTTCGGTCGCCGAATAGCTGGCCAGATTATTCAGTTTGGCGAGGGTGATGTCGGCCAGCTTGCGCTCGCTCGGAGGCAACTGGTCGTAGACCGCCAGAATCGATTCCTGAATTGTCTGCTTGGTCCAAGGCATACGCAACATCCTGAATGGAGGTTTCGAAGAACATCTTCGCTGCGGCGCTCCGAGGACACACGGAACGATTGATCTGTAACGATCGTTTCACCATCATCGTTCCATAAAACATTTGTTTCGTCAACAAGCCGCTTAATTTGGCTGAATAAAAAGCGACATAACGCTTTATATTCTTGGCTTTACGCTATTCTTGACAGGCCTCTGGCGTTGAAACTTGCTCAAGCGTGCCGATGAAACATTTCGATCCAAAAGAAAAAAACGTTTCACCTTAGAGGGGGCAGATAAGGAAATTCAGCGCTCACAACCGGAAAAAACAACTGCCGCCGCGCCGTTCGCCAACGGATCACTCATCAGCCCTGCCAGTCCCGCGGTACCGGTAGCCGACGCCGCAATACCGGTCGTCCGGCAACCGATTTCGTGCGCCCGCAACAGAGTCTCCTCGTCGACAACCAACGAGCGACCATCCGTCCGGCGCATGGCCGCCACGATTTCAAACCAGTCATAGGTCTCATCGTCAAGAATGCCATGAGCGATGCTGTGCGGCACGCTTTCCCAAGGCCACATGAAACCTGAACGATGCCCTACCGCTTCCGCCGGATCGACTCCGGACATCCTGCGCCATGCGCGGTCCAGCGGCGCGCAACCGGCCGTCTGTACTGAGCACAATTTCGGCGCCCGGGGGATGACGCCGCCGCTCGTCGCCAGAGCGAAGCCTTGTGCAAGCGCACTCGCAAGCGCGCCGCCACCAACCTGAACGTAAACGACGTTGGGCGACCGACCCGCCGTAGCAAAACCTTCGGCCATCTCGAAAGCCAGCGTACGAGCCCCTTCGACGGCCAATCCGTTCTCGGTCCCCTGCACACCGAACGGAATCGCGCCTGCTTTCACGGCCTCCTGGAAGCGCAGAAAGCAGGGGTCACCCGCCTCGCCTTCGCTACGCTGACAGACCGAGATTCTCGCCCCCAGCTCTTTCAAACGCAGCACGACGGCAGGACTGGCATCCGGGGGAATAAACACGTCGAGCGGCCAATTGGCAGCACGGGCGATGACCGCCGCGGCAAGCGCGGCGTTGCCGCACGATGCGATTGCAAGGCGCCGATGATTCAGCCCATCCCCAACCGGCAACCCGGCCGCGGCAATCACGCGCAGGTAGAGCATCACGCCCATCAAATGCCGCGCCTTGTGCGAGCCTGAGACGTTACCAGTCTCGTCCTTTACCCAGATCTCGCCGCCGAAACCGACGGCCTGCGCCAGTTCCGGCTGAACAGCCATCGGCGTGACGCGAAAGCCTGAGCCATCGGCTTCTATCAGCGCCTCATCCAGTCGCCCGACGAATTCCTCCCAGGCGTCGTCGGAAAGTCCGGCGCTGCGTGCCAGACGGTACGGCGAAAGCAGATGACGGTAGCGCAGATAGGGATTCTGCTCGAGGCCTCCCGGGAAAACAGGCGGCGTATCGAGCGGCAGCAGGAGGTGGTCGACGTCGTCGGCGCCGGCGTCCGGGCAGCGGAAGGGCAGATTTTCCGCCGCATCCACGTGGCGACCACAGCCGTGACAGACAAACGGGGCAGACGCCTTGAGCATCGAATCAAGCCCCCTGCGTCGGCATAACGCCCGTGCGCGCATTGAACTCCGCAATCATCGCGTCCCACGCTGGCACAAGCGACTGCAGATCGTCCCAGAACGACTGCCTGGCACGTGCGGTGAACTCCTCGATCGATACTCCCTGTTGCTCGACCCAAGTGAAATAGCCGAGATTGAACACGCGCTTCCGCTCGGTATGCGTCAGCTCAAGCAGGTGGTCAGTGGTCGTCGCCGCCAGCGACTGCCCCCAGATTTCGCCAGCATTGACCGCATCGAAGCGCCCGCCAAAATAGCGCGCGATCGCCTTCTCGATTTCGCTGCCGTACATTGCCGCGCCGTCCGTGGCCACGGTAATTATCACGTCGTTCTCATCGAGATCGTAATAGCGCGCCGTCTTGATCGCCGCGAGCATGTTGCACAACGACGACAGGCCGAAATTGGCCAGGCGCTCGACGAGCCCGGCATCGATGCCACGCCGCTCGACGAGGTACTTCCGCCCTTCAGCGCTGTTAAACAGCACCAGCAGTTGGTCGGTGTGGCGGTCGCTGACCGCAGCAACCAGATCGGTGTTCATGACATTGTGGATGTACGGCACGTGCTTGTCGCCGATGCCCTGGATGTTGTGCTCACCAAAGCCGTTGTTGAGCAGCGTCGGGCATTCGGCAGCCTCGACTGCAACGATGCGCGCGCCGAGTTGCTGCTTGAGATGGTCACCAGCCGCCAGCGTGCCGCCCGAGCCGGACGCCGAGACGTAGGCGGCGAGCTTCGCTCCCGGCTTGCCCTGCGACAAGGCCTTGAACAGAGTCTCGAGCGCCGCGCCGGTGCAATTGCGGTGAATCAGATAGTTTCCGAATTCGCAGAACTGGTTGAAGATGATATTCGCCGGATCGCGGTCGAGTTCGGCGCAAGTGTCGTAGATCTCCTTGACGTTGCTCTCGGAGCCGGGAGTACGCACGATGTCCGACGGATCACTGACCCACCGGTCGAGCCAGTCGAAACGTTCCTTGCTCATGTTCTCGGGCAACACGGCGGTACCGCGGCAGCCGAGAATGCGCGAAATGGCCACGCC
>QKII01000237.1 GCA_003249625.1 Propionivibrio sp.
CGTGAGGCGGAGCCGAAATCATAGTTGGTTGCGCCGATGGCGAACGCGGCGCCGACAATGACGAGCACGATGCCGGAGACGAAATCGCGCTGGCTTCTAATTTTCATGGTTGGATTCCTTCGGACAGAACAGGCTCCGAAAGGCCAGTGAGTGTGCCGAGGTGCCAGTGATCCGATTCAGCAAAAACCGAGATTCTACGCCGTGAAGGAGGGGCACGCGCTGCTTGCCGCCAGCTTTTCGTGTGATGGCAACTCGAAATCTCCTGAACCCAGCAGGTTTTCTTGATTTGAATCGGTTAGTGCAGCGGATTTTGATAGAGCGTTGGCCTCGACATCCGCAGATCTGAGGCTGTTTGCTTTATGTTGTAGCTATTGGCTTCCGGTGCGGCGAGAGTTGGGATAATCGTGCCCTCAGTCGCTCATTTCTCAACATTCAGTACAGGCGCACGGTGGAGATAGAGGATGCACTGCCGACCCTCCGTTCTGAAAGCGTGGGTGCGCCTTTAGGAAATCGATTTATTTCGTGTAAGACTGGGCCGGCTTATAGTCCAACGATAGGCTATACTTCCAGTCTGTATATACGAAGCGAAGGCTGGCGGGAAAATTGCAGATAATGAGCGAACGCGAAATTGACCAGGCGTTGGTCGAGCGTGCACAATCGGGCGATAAGCGCGCATTCGAGCAATTGGTTGGAAAGTACCAGCGAAAGCTGGGGAGGTTGAGGACGTTACCCAGGAAGCCTTTATCAAGGCGTATCGCGCGTTACCCTCTTTTCGTGGAGAAAGCGCTTTCTACACATGGCTTTACCGTATCGGCATCAATACGGCGAAAAACCATCTGGTTGCGAGAGGGCGGCGCGCGCCAACGTCAACGGAGTTTGATTCCGATGAGGCGGAGTCTTTTGACGATGCCGAACTACTTCATGACATCAATACGCCCGAGAGGCTGTTGCAGTCGAAGCAGATTGGGCAGACCGTCAATGCGGCCATGGAGGCGTTGCCCGATGAGTTGCGCAACGCGATCGTCCTCCGCGAGATTGAAGGTCTGAGCTATGAAGAGATCGCGCTTGAGATGAACTGCCCGATCGGGACGGTACGTTCTCGGATTTTCCGCGCGCGCGAAGCTGTTGCGGAGAAGTTGCGGCCGTTGCTGGATACCGCGCCTGACCAGCGCTGGTAGTCGTTGGCTTTTTTGTCCGGTTTTTCCGACATGATTGATGTTCCAGGAAAAGTAGTTGGTATAGATGGCGATCTGGCCACCGTTAGAGTTGATGCGCGCGGCGGTTGCGGACGGTGTCACGAACCGGGTGGATGTGGTGGAGTCCAGTTGGCGCAGGTGTTTTGTGCCCGGCCCGATGAGTTGAGCGTTCCGAACCCGGAGCATGCGAGGGTTGGCGAGGATGTAGTGGTTTCGGTGTCAAACGACGCGTTTTATCGTGGGGTGATCGCAGGGTACTGCGCTCCTCTGGCGGGACTGTTGATTGGTGCAATTGTTGGCTCCTCAGTCATTGACAGCGACTGGGGCGCAATCCTTTTCTCGGTTATCGGACTTGCCGGTGCGTGGGGGATTGTCCATTGCTGCAGATTGAATCAAGTGGATCTCCAGTCGGACCTGAGTGCGTCTCGTCGCAAGTCGTAGTTAACGTAGTCCGGGGCTCTGCCGCAAATGTTGTTGCTTACCTTGTTGTCCCGCCCGTATTGCCATTTGTGTCACGAAATGGAACAGGAGCTTCAGTCGGTGTTGGGCGAGTTTCGGGTCGGTCTGGAAATCGTAGATGTCGATTTGGATCCGGAACAGGAAGCTCTTTACGGCGAGGTTGTTCCCGTGCTTCTGCACGAACGTGTTGTACTTTGCCGCACTGTCTTGGATATAACCAAAGTCCGTGATTATCTGGGAAATTTCCGCTAAAATCCGTCGTCTTTGGCAGTTTGAACAGGGTGCCCATTGGCACCCTTTTTTGTAATCGTACCAACGGTTGTTGATTGCGGAAAATGCGTTTGGAATTCATTCGAAACTTTTCGATCATTGCTCATATCGATCACGGTAAATCGACTCTGGCCGACAGGATCATTCATCTGTGCGGCGGTCTCTCCGAGCGGGAGATGGAGGAGCAGGTTCTCGACTCGATGGACATCGAGCGTGAGCGTGGGATTACGATCAAGGCGCAGACTGCGGCGCTCCAGTACAAGTCCCGTAATGGCCAAGTCTATAACCTCAACTTGATCGATACCCCTGGGCACGTCGATTTCTCCTATGAGGTGTCGCGTTCGCTTTCCGCGTGCGAGGGGGCTTTGCTGGTCGTCGACGCGTCGCAGGGCGTCGAGGCACAGACCGTGGCGAATTGCTACACGGCAATTGATCTCGGCGTGGAAGTCCTGCCTGTCCTTAACAAGATCGACCTGCCGTCTGCCATGCCCGATAACGCGCGTCAGGAAATCGAGGATGTCATCGGCATCGATGCCTCCAATGCGGTGCTTGCCTCGGCAAAAACGGGATTGGGTATCGAGGAGATACTCGAATCGATCATTGAGCGCATCCCGGCGCCAAAAGGTGATGAGGAGGGGCCTCTCAAGGCACTGTTGATCGATTCATGGTTCGACAACTATGTTGGTGTCGTCATGTTGGTGCGGGTCGTCGATGGCGTTCTGAGGCCGAAGGATAAGGTCCGCCTGATGTCCAGCGGCGGTACGTACCTGTGTGAGCAGGTCGGGGTCTTTACGCCCAAGGCCATGCAGAGAGATTGTCTGGCTGCTGGCGAAGTCGGTTATGTTATTGCCAACATCAAGGAACTGCAGGCAGCCAAGGTCGGTGATACTTTGACACTGGTAGACAGACCGGCTGCCGACCCGTTGCCGGGATTCAAGGAAATCAAATCCCAAGTGTTTGCTGGGTTGTATCCGGTCGAGGCGAATCAGTACGACTCCTTGCGCGAAGCCTTGGAGAAGCTGAAGCTCAACGATGCATCGCTACATTTTGAACCCGAAGTTTCACAAGCGCTCGGATTCGGGTTCCGGTGCGGGTTCCTCGGGTTGCTGCACATGGAGATCGTGCAGGAGCGCCTGGAACGCGAGTTTGATCAGGATTTGATCACAACGGCGCCGACGGTAATTTACGAAGTCGTGACCCGTGACGGCAACGTTATCCAGGTGGAGAATCCGGCGAAGTTGCCCGATGTAACGAAGACGGAGGAAATCCGTGAGCCGATCATCACCATCACTGTTTTCGTGCCTCAGGATTATCTCGGCAGCGTTATCACCCTGTGCAATCAGAAGCGCGGCAATCAGGTCGACATGATCTATCACGGCCGGCAGGTGCAACTGACGTACGAAATGCCGATGGCTGAAGTCGTCATGGACTTCTTCGACAAGCTCAAGTCCGTATCCCGGGGCTATGCATCGCTGGACTATGAGTTCAAGGAGTTTCGTCCGGCCGATGTCGTGAAGCTCGACATCCTCATCAACGGGGAGAAGGTCGATGCATTGTCGGTTATCGTGCACCGCGCGAATTCGGTCTATCGGGGACGCGAATTGGCGTCGAAGATGCGCTCGCTGATCCCACGCCAGATGTACGACGTGGCGATTCAGGCGGCGATTGGCTCGAACATCATCGCCCGGGAGAACGTTAAGGCCTTGCGCAAGGACGTTCTGGCGAAATGCTACGGAGGCGACATCACGCGGAAACGGAAGCTTCTGGAGAAGCAAAAGGCCGGCAAGAAACGCATGAAACAGGTCGGCTCGGTGGAAATTCCGCAGGAAGCGTTCCTTGCCGTGCTTCGGGTTGATAAATAATAAAGGAGATTATCGGTGAATTTTGCGCTGATCCTGTTTTGCCTTTTGCTAGCGAGCGGAGCCATCTGGATGGCCGATGTTGTGTTCTTTCGCAAGCACCGGGCTCCCGGGGCGAAGGATCCTTGGTGGGTTGAGTATGGCGCCAGCTTTTTTCCTGTCATCCTGGTCGTATTCGTTCTACGTTCATTCGTCGTCGAGCCTTTCAAGATTCCTTCCGGGTCGATGATCCCGACCCTGCAGGTGGGCGATTTCATTCTGGTAAATAAGTTTACCTACGGAATCCGTCTGCCGGTCGTCAATAAAAAGATCATTGACATAAATCAGCCGCAACGTGGGGATGTCATGGTGTTCCGCTTTCCCGAAGATCCCTCGCTCGACTATATCAAGCGGGTAGTGGGGGTCCCGGGAGACAAGGTGGAATACCAGAACAAGCGTTTGACCATCAATGGTAAGCCGGTTGAGCAGGTGCGCATGGATGATTATTTGCATCCCGAACGACTGTATTACTCGCAGCAGTATGTCGAGCGCGTCAACGGCTTCGAACACCGGATTCTGACCGATAAGGATGTGCCGGCGTTTATCATGGACGTGTCGCGATTCCCCGGCCGGGAGAATTGTCTCTACAACAATGCTGGTGTAATCTGCACCGTTCCCAAGGGGCATTATTTCGTAATGGGTGACAATCGGGACAACAGTCGGGATAGTCGATACTGGGGATTTGTCCCGGACGAAAACATCGTCGGGAAAGCGTTTTTCATCTGGCTCAATTTCGGCGATCTGAAGCGTATCGGCTCGTTCAAATAGAAGGAGCGGAAAATGCGGCATCAGCGTGGTCTTTCTCTGTCAGGGCTGCTTGTTTGGGGGGCGGTCATCGCGGTAGTAGCATTGCTGGGCATCCGGGTGGCACCCGATGTCATCGACTATTACAAGATCAAGAAGATTGTGGCCTCCACTGCAGCGAATTCCAGCGGGAAAACCGTGCCCGAGATCCGGGCCATTTTCGCGAAATATGCTGACGTCGATCAAATCGATACGATTACAGGGGCTGATCTGGATATTTCCAAAGAAGGTAATCAAGTGGTCATCGGCTTCGAGTACGAGAAGCGTATCCCCCTGTTTCTTAATGTGAGCCTGTTGATCGAGTTCCAGAGTTCGTCATCGGAGCGCTAAGTCGTCGCATGGTTGATTCTCTGGAAAAAGCGCTGGGCTATGTCTATCGTGACAAGTCGTTGTTGTCGGCGGCGCTGACACATCGGAGCCATAGCGCGCAACACAACGAGCGGCTCGAGTTTCT
>QKII01000353.1 GCA_003249625.1 Propionivibrio sp.
TTTACCTCACCCGGCATTCCACCCCATGGCTAAACGCGATTTTTATGACGTTCTCGGCGTCAACCGTGACGCATCCGACGATGAAATAAAGAAGGCCTACCGCAAGCTGGCCATGAAGTACCACCCGGACCGCAATCCGGACAACCCCAAGGCTGAAGAGCACTTCAAGGAAGCCAAGGAAGCCTACGAAATCCTTTCCGACGGGCAGAAGCGCACCGCGTACGACCAGTACGGTCACGCCGGCGTTGATCCGCAGGCCGGGATGGGCGGTGGCTTTGGCGGCTTCGGTGGCGCGGGCGGCTTTTCCGATGCCTTTGGCGGAATCTTCGACGAAATTTTCGGCGGTGGCGGCGGCGCCCGCGGCGGACGTTCCAACGTGTATCGCGGCGCCGACCTGCGCTACAACCTCGAAATCACACTGGAGCAAGCTGCCTTCGGTACGGAAACCAAGATCCGCATCCCGACCATGGAAGTCTGCGAGTCCTGCAAAGGCAGCGGCGCCAAGGCGGGCACTCAGCCGAAGACCTGTCCGACCTGCCAGGGCAGCGGCCAGGTACGCCTGCAACAGGGGTTCTTCTCGATCCAGCAGACTTGCCCGAAGTGCCACGGTACCGGCAAGTTCATCGCCGACCCGTGCGGCAGCTGCCACGGCGCCGGTCGCGTCAAACAGCACAAGACCTTGGCGGTAAAAATCCCCGCCGGCGTTGACGAGGGCGATCGTATCCGCCTCTCGGGCGAAGGCGAGCACGGTGTAAATGGTGGGCCATCCGGCGATCTGTACGTCCAGATTCACTTGAAACAGCACTCGGTCTTCCAGCGCGACGGCAACGACCTGCACTGCGAGATGCCGATCAGCTTCACGACGGCAGCCTTGGGTGGAGAAATCGAGATCCCCACGCTCGACGGTGCCGCCAATTTGAAGATTCCTGGAGAGACCCAGTCGGGCAAGGTTTTCCGCTTGCGCGGCAAAGGCATCAAGGGTGTTCGCAGCCACGCACACGGCGACCTGCTTTGCCACGTGGTGGTTGAGACACCCGTCAACCTGACCGACCGGCAGAAGGAACTGCTCCGGGAACTGGAGGAATCGAGCAGCAGCGACGCCGAACGCCACAACCCGCGTGCCAAGTCCTGGATGGACAAGGTCAAGGAGTTCTTTGCGGGCTGATGCCCTGCTCCTGCCTGAAGGATTTTGCCAAAACAAAAAAAGCCCCGCCTTTTTAAGCGCGGGGCTTTTTTCTATCGAACGTACACTTAGCTGTTGCTACGACGACGGACCACTGAGACGCCGAACAACCCGAGACCGAGCAGTGCCAACGACGCCGGCTCTGGCACCTCGTTACCCCCCGGGTCGCGCGCATAGAGCGTTACGTGTGAAATCGCCGCAGCCGAGCAACCATTATTGCCCTTGCAATTGAGTAGTGTTGCAGAGGTATCCCACGTCCCGTAGAAGTTGTACACCGGATCATCGGCCGAGGGGTTGAGCAGTCCGAATTGGGCTCCCGTGAAGTCGTAGGCGGCCCACGCATCGCCCGACTTGAAGACGAGCATGAACTGATCGAAATAGTTCTTTCCGAGAATGGACTCCGCCCGCTTGGCAACCTCGGCATCCGGCGTGAACGCCCATGTTCCCGAATATCCACCATCATCCATCGTCAGTGTAAAAAAGCTCGACAGTACGATATTCAGCTCATCGATCATTTCAGGACTGAACCCACCGTTCTCGTACTTTCCGAGCATGATCCAGCCGGGGTCGAGAATAGTGTCCCCATTAAGATCCGATGACGTATAGAGCTCCGAGAAAACACCGTTCGGGAACAGTTGAGCACTGCCGGTATTCGGTCCGGTTGTTCCACCGTTCATCAAGCCGTCACCGTAGTAACCGAGGTTCGTATCGGGGTACGTCTGGTCATTACCCACGTACGCACCGACACAAGCTGCAGAAGGTGAGCTAACCGGAACGACGGCACCCAGCGTAGCACCCGCTGCCGTACTGTCGTACTGGGCAAGTCCTGTCACCTGAACATCGCTGGTCTTGCAAGCTTGAAGCGTCACGGTGCCCGCATAGACGGCGGAAGCCGTAGTTACGGCAGAAAACCCGACCAGCAATGAAGCGGCGAGCTTTTTAAGTTGTTTGGCGGACCCCATTTTTTGCCCCAAGTTGAACATGGGCAACACAAAGCAAAACCGATGCCACACATAAAACTTGCGCAAAATCATCAACATAAATACAAAACACGCAATCAACAATCCGGACTGTAAATTTTACCGACACTTTATTGTCAAATTTTCTGACAAGCCCGCGCGTGCCTCAACCAAAAGATCATCCATCGTTAGCAACGCGATTCCTGGCAGACCTAAAAAAACTGTCGAATATTTTTACAACACCGCCCCCCCTCCAAACCAAAGCGTAAAGCCATGTAAAGCCAACCCCTTGTTATTACTTAAGTAATAGAATCCAGGCCCATTTTATGCTCTGCTAAGAGCGTCTGGCTCCCCCAGCAAATTTAATGGTGATTCTCCTCGGAGGGCGCATCATGAAATCCAAATTACGCAACTCACTCCTGGCCATTACCGCGGCACTGTCCCTTGGGGCTTCCGGAATGGCAAACGCGGTTTATTTTGTCCTGCCAACCCCGGACAACAGCACCGCTGTCTATGGCATGTACCCAGACGCAACCGGCGCATTGAGGGAGGCGATCCTGATGGATGGCATCCCGGTCGCCTTCAAGTACGACGACTTCTGGTCCTACTCCGCAAAAATTCTGGACTCCATCCAGACGGTGAATCCAACGTTACTCCCGACAGCGACCTTTGGGACGTATGACTTTTCCACGGGAACGGGCACGATCGTCGTCAATCTCACGTCCGTCGCAGGCGGCGCAACGAATGCCTTTAACCTTCAGGATCCTGTGGACCTCGCGGGTTCTGGCAACAATATCACTGGATGGGTTGGCGAATGGGGCAATGATCCTCAGTCGCTGACTTATTGGCAGACTGTAGGTGTTAGCCCCGGTGGTTACAGCGACCCGGCATCCACCCAAGGCAGCACCTCAACGGTTGGAGAACTCCTGACAGCCTTGCAATCCTTCGATCCGACCTGGACGATTCCGGTGATCTATGCGGATTACAACCAGACTGGCGGTGGCGACTCCCTCTTCATGAGTGCGCAAGTGCGGATCATTGACCCCTCGACTAATACAGTTGTGGCCTTCTGGGATCTCGATTCCATGACCAACAACGCCTGGGATCAAAACGCACCAACCTATAATTTCGGAGACATCACGTTCACTAGTGCAGCCAATTGCACGACGCTATGGGATCCGCTGACGGGTACTGGATGTGCCGGTGTCACGGACAGCGGCCTAACCTATACCGGAAGTCACAATTTGGGATCGGGCCAGCCTGATTTCATGGCCTACGCTCCCGACATGGATCTGACGCTATTCAATCCGAATTTCCTGTGGGTAGCTACCGTCAATCTCGGCTGCAATCCTAACGGCGTCGAAACCGGTTTGATAGACCCCGCTACTGGTCTCGCCACAACGCAAGGTTGCAACACGAACGGTTTTGAAGAATTCGGGATTGCCGGTGGCGTAGGGCCGACCCGGATGCCGGAACCCAACTCGCTGGCCCTGCTCGGTCTCGGCTTCGCGGCGGCCGGTTTCGGGATGCGTCGCAGGGTTCGCAACCAGGCCTGAACTGATTCAGAAAGAGGACAGGACCACGGCGGCGTAACTCCCGCGGGTCCGTCCAAGCTGACACACAACCCCGTCTTTTCTGAAAGGCGGGGTTGTTTTTTTGACCTTTATGCCCGCCGCCAGGTTGTTCCCTGCGCCCCATCCTCCAGCACGATCCCCGCCGCAGTCAGTTCACCGCGAATGCGGTCCGCTTCCTGGAAATTCTTCGCTTTCTTGGCGTCAATACGAGCGGCGATGAGTGCTTCGATCGCATCGACCGAATACGCTTCCGAGCCCCCTTCTCCCGCCGGCGTCGCCTGCAGGAATTCCTGCGGGTTGCGCTTGAGCAGCCCCATCAAGCCGCCCAGCGCACGCAGTTGCCCGGCAAGCGCCTGAGACTTGGTGCGATTCACCTCGGCGGCCAGATCGAACAGCACCGCACAGGCCTCGGGGGTGTTGAAATCGTCATTCATCGCGTCGCGGAAACGAATGGCGTGCGGCTCGTTCCAATCGATGGACACATCCGCCGCCTCCACGGCCTTCAGCGCTGTGTAAAGCCGAGACAACGCCTGACGCGCGTCGTCGAGGTGCTTGTCGGAATAATTGAGCGGACTGCGATAGTGGGCGCGCAGGATAAAGAAGCGAACCACTTCGGCATCGTATTTCTTCAGAACCTCACGGATGGTGAAGAAGTTTCCCAGTGACTTGGACATCTTTTCGTCGTCGACACGCACGAAACCGTTGTGCATCCAGTAATTGACGAACTGGCACTGGTGCGCGCCCTCGGACTGGGCGATCTCGTTCTCGTGATGCGGGAACTGCAGGTCCTGGCCGCCGCCGTGGATGTCGAACTGCTTGCCGAGAAGATCCGAGCTCATCGCCGAGCATTCGATATGCCAGCCCGGCCGGCCATTGCCCCAAGGAGACTCCCAGAACGGTTCGCCTTCCTTGGCGTGCTTCCACAGCACGAAATCGAGCGGGTCCTGCTTGGCCTGATCGACATCGACCCGCTCGCCGGCGCGCAGGTCGTCGAGCGACTTGCCGGAAAGCTTGCCGTAACCTGGAAACTTGCGCACGGAGAAATTGACGTCGCCGTCGTCGGCCTTGTACGCCAGACCGTTCTTTTCGAGTTGGCTTATCAGGCCTAACATCTGTGGCACGTATTCGGTCGCGCGCGGCTCGAAATCAGGCTTTTCCACCCCCAGAGCCGCGGAGTCCTCGTCCATGAAGCCAATGAAGCGGTTGGTCAGCTGGCCTATCGTTTCGTTGTTCTCCAACGCACGCTTGATGATCTTGTCGTCGATGTCGGTGATGTTGCGAACATAGGTTACGTCGAAGCCGCTACCGCGCAGCCAGCGCTGCACCATATCGAAAATGACCAGCACTCGGGCGTGTCCCAGGTGGCAGTAGTCGTACACGGTCATCCCGCATACGTACATGCGTACCTTGCCAGGTTCGATCGGAACGAACTCCTGTTTTTCCCGGGTCAAGGTGTTATAGATTCTCAGCATTTTCCGGCTCGCAAAATGAGCTCCGCCATGGCGCGGAGCATGAAGGAATGTTTTGGATTCAATACCGCTTCTTGATAGAATCAACGGGTTTTTACCAACGCGAAAAGTATAACATAGCGATGCCCTCGATCTTCCAGAAGCCTTTGCTGGCGCGCCTTTCAGCCTACGTCGTCGGCGTTGGACTGTCCGTCTCAATCAGCGTCGCCGGCGCACAAACGCTGCCCGATGTTCAGCGCTTGATGAAGCAGGGGCAAATCCCACAAGCCCTCGAAAAGGTTGACGCCTACATCGCCAGCAAACCCAAAGACGCCCAAGGCCGTTTCCTGAAGGGGCTGATCCTCACCGAAATGGGACGAACCGCCGAGGCGATCACGACATTCACACGCTTGACCGAAGACTTCCCGGAACTCCCCGAACCGTATAACAACCTCGCTGTGCTTTACGCGCAGCAGAAGCAGTACGACAAGGCGCGTACGGCACTGGAGATGGCAATCCGCACTCATCCGAGCTACGCGATTGCGCACGAGAACCTCGGTGATGTCTATGCCAAGCTGGCCAGTCAGGCTTACGACAAGGCCCTGCAACTCGACACGTCCAACAAGACAACGCAGAACAAGCTGTCGATGATCAAGGATCTGATCAGCGTCGCAGCACCCAGCGCCAAATCGGCGCCGGCATCGCCCAAGCCCGAAGCAGAACCGAAAAAACCCGTCGCAGCCGACCCCGCTCCGGTCCCCACCGCGAAAACCGAGACTCCGACAGCGACGCCCACATCGGTCAAAGTCGCCCCCGTGGCAACGATTAGCAAACCGGAAGAAAAGCCCCTGGAAGCAGCCCCCGCGAAGCCTGCTGAAACGAAGACGATCGATTCAGGAGCACAAGCGGCTGCTATCGAAGACGAAATTACGAAGGTTGTGGAGAGCTGGGCCAACGCCTGGTCGCGCAAGGACGTCAAGACCTACCTGTCCTTCTACGCCAAGGATTTCCAGACACCGAGAGGAATGCCACGCAAGGACTGGGAAGCGGAACGCCGGAAGCGAATCGACAAGCCGGGGAAAATGGAAGTCGTCGTGGAAGACATCAAAGTAACGGTTTCAGGCGACACAGCAACCGTGCGTTTTCGCCAGAATTACACGTCGTCATCACTCAAGTCATCAACAGGCAAGACACTTGTGTTCATCAGATCGGGTAGCAACAAATGGCTGATCCAGCAGGAACGCGTGGGTTGATTCAGCGCACGGCCATTGCTCTGACGCTCGTCGCCGCCTGCCTTCCCGCACCGCTGGCGTCAGCGCTGTCGAACAGCCGCACATCGCCAGTCACCTACTCGGACTCGGGGCCGGAGGCCCAATTGTTCAAGGTTCTCGACGAAATCGAGAGCAACCGTCTGGACAATGCGTTGGCGCAAACCGAGGTACTGCTTCGCCAGTACCCGAACTTCCGTCTCGCGCATCTGATCAAGGGTGACTTGCTTCTTGCGCGCAGCATGCCACTGGCGACCTTCGGCAACGCGCGCAACGCACCGAAGGAATCGCTCAGCGATCTGCGCGACGAAATCGTCGCGCGGGTAAACGCCAATCGCGACCGACCGGCAGCGACCGACCATGTACCACGTTATCTCCTGCAGATGCGTCCCGACCAGAAGCATGCCATTGTGGTCGACACGCAAAAGTCGCGTCTTTACCTGTACCAGAACGACACGAGCGCCGGCGGTCGCCCACGCTTGGTTGCAGACTATTACATCACCCAGGGAAAACTCGGCGCAGAAAAGCAGCGCGAAGGCGACAAGAAGACACCCGTGGGGGTCTATCACGTCACATCGAGCATTGATCCGAAAAAAGTCGGTGTCTTCTACGGCACGGGTGCGTTCCCAATCAACTATCCAAATGAATGGGACAAACGTCTGGGACGAAACGGCCATGGGATCTGGCTGCACGGCACACCGCCGGACACCTACTCCCGGCCGCCCAAGGCCTCGGACGGCTGTGTTGTCCTCGCCAACGCCGACCTCGATGCATTGGCGAAGAATCTGCAGATCGGACTAACACCGGTCATTATCAGCAACTCGATCGAATGGCTGTCACTTGATGACTGGCGGAATGAGCGTGCCGCACTCAACAAGACAATCGAGGCATGGCGGTCCGACTGGGAAAGCGGCGATACCAAGCGCTATCTGAGGCATTACTCACGGAATTTCTCGACAGGCAATCAAACGTTTGAGCAATTCGCGCAGCAGAAACACCTGGTCAACGCCGGCAAAGACTGGATCAAGGTCAAGCTTTCGAACGTCTCCATGTTCCGCGACCCTGGCAAGGACGAGGTAATCGTCGTCACGTTTGAGCAAGACTACCGCAGCAACAACCTGAGCAACCAGATGAAGAAACGCCAGTACTGGATCCGCGAGGACGGGAACTGGAAGATCATTTTCGAAGGAAGTGCCTGATGAAATCACTCTTAGCAACCGCTGCCCTGGCGATATCCACTGCCGTAACAGCCGCCCCGAGTGTTGAAATGCAGACCAGCCTCGGCAAGATGGTTATCGAACTGAATGCGGAAAAAGCGCCCGGGACGGTAGAAAATTTCCTCAGGTACGCCAAGGAAGGCCACTACGACGGCACTATTTTTCACCGAGTCATCGAAGGCTTCATGATTCAGGGGGGCGGCTTCACGGCCGGCATGGACGAGAAAAAAACCGGCAAGCCGATCCAGAACGAGGCAAAGAACGGCCTCAAGAACCAGCGTGGGACGATTGCCATGGCCCGCCGCCCCGACCCTCATTCAGCGACGGCCCAGTTCTTTATCAACCACAAGGACAACACCGGCCTTGACTACCCTGGCCACGATGGCTGGGGCTACGCCGTCTTCGGCAAGGTCACGCAAGGCATCGAAGTCGTCGACAAGATTGCCAAGGTGCCGACGGGCAACCGCGGCATGCACCAGAACGTACCGGTGGAACCGGTCGTCATCCAGTCCGTCAAAGTCCTCTCCGACAAATAGCAAGGAAATTTCATGATCAAGCTGCACACCAATTTCGGCGTCATCGCCCTTGAACTCGACGCTGAAAAGGCTCCTGAAACGGCGAAGAACTTCATCGACTACGTCGAAGCCGGCCACTACGACAACACGATTTTCCACCGTGTCATCGATGGCTTCATGATTCAGGGCGGCGGCTTCGAGCCTGGGATGAAGCAAAAGCCCTGCAAGGCGCCGATCAAGAACGAAGCCGATAACGGTCTGAAGAACGACGCCTACACCGTCGCCATGGCCCGGACCTCTGACCCTCACTCGGCGACTGCCCAATTCTTCATCAACGTCGCCGACAACGAGTTTCTGAACTTCAAGATGCCTAACGGCAACGGCTGGGGCTACTGCGTATTCGGCAAGGTCGTCGAAGGCACCAACGTGGTCGACAAGATCAGGGGTGTCAAGACCGGCAACGCCGGCTTCCATCAGGACGTTCCGAAGGAAGACGTGATCATCCAGCGCGCCGAAGTCTGCTGATAAAACAGCGCAGGTCCGATCGCCCCGTGCTCCATTTTCTTTCGGACCTGCACCTCTCGCCCGACGCGCCGGGCATTACCCGCCTCTTCCTCGACTATCTCGCGGGTGAGGCGCACCAAGCCGAGCGGATTTTCATCCTTGGCGACCTCTTCGAAGCCTGGCCGGGTGACGACGCCATTGACGACCCGGATGACCATTTCGCCAAAAAAATAGTTGCTGCTCTACTCACGCTCTCGAAAAGCGGCACACGTGTATACGTGATGCGCGGCAACCGCGATTTCCTGCTTGGCCGCGAGTTTTCCGAAAAGGCCGGGGTGGAACTGCTTCCCGATCCGTACTTATTCTCGTCGGCATCACGACAGCTGGTGCTCAGCCACGGCGACGTACTATGCACCGATGACAGCGCCTACCAGGCGTTTCGCTCCCAGGTTCGCTCGGCCGAGTGGCAGACGGCGTTCCTCTCCCGACCGCTGGCTGAGCGCAAGGCCATCGCAACGGCACTGCGCGAGCAAAGCGAAGCATCGAAGCGCAGCAAGGCGGTGCAGGCGATGGATGTCTCACCTGCCGCCACCGACGATCTCCTGCGCCAGAATGATTACGCGACGCTGATCCACGGGCACACTCACCAGCCTGCTCGGCACGTCCACACCGTCGACGGCATTCCTGTTGAGCGTTGGGTGCTCGCCGACTGGCACGATCGTCGCGGAGAATACCTCTTGCTGGACGGCGACCGGCTGTCGCGCCACGAACTGCCGTAGCCGTTTGGAGTAAGTGCGTCAAAGGGTCGATGGTAGAATCTGACGTCCCCCAACCTTACATCTTTCCGCCCATGACTACGCCCGACCCGCACTATCCCGACTACCTGACCGACGCCGAAATCGACCGCAACGTCTCGGTTGCATTGACCGAAGACGTCAACAGCGGAGACCTCACCGCGCAACTTGTTCCGGCGGGCGTTACCACCCGGGCCACCGTCATCTCACGGGAGAACGCCGTGTTGTGTGGCGCGCCATGGTTCGAGCGCTGTTTCAAGAAACTGGATACTTCGATCACGCTAACCTGGCAAGCAAAGGACGGAGAGCGTCTCAGCCCCAATCAGGTGGTTTGCCAGCTTGAAGGCCCGGCGCGCTCACTGCTCACCGGCGAGCGTACCGCGCTGAACTTCCTGCAAATGCTCTCCGGTGTGGCAACCAAGGCGCGGCAGTACGCCGACGCTGTGGAAGGTACCCGGGCGCAGGTCGTCGATACGCGCAAGACCCTGCCGGGCCTGCGTCTTGCCCAGAAATACGCCGTATTGTGCGGCGGCGGCGGCAACCACCGGATTGGACTGTACGACGCCATCCTCGTCAAGGAAAACCACATCCTCGCCGCTGGCAGCATTTCTGCTGCCGTACTCGCGGCTCAGGACGTGGCGAAAGGTTCAGGGCACTGCAAGTTCATTCAGGTCGAAGTCGAAAATCTCGATGAATTGCAGCAAGCCCTGGACGCTGGCGCAAAGATGGTTCTGCTCGACAACATGACGCTTGACCAAATGCGCGAAGCCGTAAGCATCGCAGCCGGTAACGCGATCCTTGAAGCCTCGGGCAACGTCACGCTCGAAACGGTACGCGCGATCGCTGAAACCGGCGTAGACCGGATCTCTGTCGGTAGCCTGACAAAGGACGTTCGCGCGCTGGATCTGTCGATGCGATTCCAAGGGTAAATACATCGAGACACTGACGGGATCGGCAGGGAGTATCTATAATCCCACCTGTCACGAGTCCTTGCGGCCGCTCTTCAGAAAAAGAAAGGTTACGCCATGCTGTTCGCGCTGTTCTATGTAGTAGCAATCAGCATCCTTGTCCTGCATTTCACCGGATTTCTCGCCCGCCACAACCTGGAGTGGCTCGTTCTGGTGTTAGCCGTTCTGGTGTTCCCGGCGGTCATTTATCTCTGACCCGCGATGAACAAAGGGCACCTGCACGGTGCCCTTTTCATTTCCCGGGAAGTCGTTGCTGCGAACTACTGCTTTTCCACATTCGACGCGATAAGTCCCTTGACCGCCTCCACATCGACGTCAATGACCTCGACACGCTGCGGCAGATCCTCGATCCCCAGCATTGCCGCTGGACGTTCCGGACTTTTCCCAAGCGCCTCGACGATTGTTTCCTCGAATTTTGCAGGCAACGCTGTTTCCAGCACCAGGGTCGGCATATCCTTCGCGCGATGTTCGAGGGCCACCTTAAGGCCATCGGCAGTATGGGTGTCTATCATCACGCCGTAGCGCTCGTAGGCGCTACGGATTGTCGCCAGCCGGTCGGCATGCAGGCTCTTGCCCGAAACGAAGCCGAATTTCGGCAGATCGGCGAAGCAAGACGTACCAGAAAGATCGAAACTTCCGCCCGCATCGACCTTGCTCCACAGTTCCCGAACCACGGCGGGATCACGCCCGACCAGATCGAAGACGAAGCGCTCGAAATTCGATGCCTTGGAAATATCCATCGACGGACTGCTCGTCGTCCACGTATCGGCCGTGCCGCGCGGACGATAGACGCCGGTGCGGAAGAACTCGTCAAGGACGTCATTCTCGTTGGTTGCAAGCACCAACCGACCGATCGGCAGGCCCATCATGCGCGCGATGTGTCCAGCGCAGATATTGCCAAAATTCCCCGAGGGAACGGAGAAGGCGATCTGCTCGTCATTCGATTTTGTTCCGGCGAAATAACCC
The DNA here is from genome assembly GCA_003249625.1 of Propionivibrio sp. Next base: position 11,397 of record QKII01000353.1, read on the forward strand.
TTGAAGTAATAAATCACCTGCGCCGCAACGCGTGCCCAATTGATCGAATTGACCGCTCCGATCTTGTAGCGCGCCTTGAATTCGTGGTCGTTGGAGACAGCCTTGACGATATCCTGCGCGTCGTCGAACATGCCGCGTACGGCAATATTGAAGATGTTCGCGTCCTGCAGCGAGTACATCTGCGCACGCTGGAACGCGCTCATCCGCCCGTGCGGTGAAAGCATGAACACGCGAATACCGTGCTTGCCGCGCATGGCATACTCGGCCGCCGAACCAGTATCACCCGATGTCGCGCCAAGGATATTGATTTCCTCGCCCTTCTTTTCCAGCACATACTCGAACAGGTTGCCGAGCAACTGCATGGCCATGTCCTTGAATGCAAGGGTCGGTCCGTTCGACAGTTCGAGCAGCCCCAACCCCGGCTCCAGCCAACGCACCGGGGTAATCTCACGCGCCTTGCTGGCATCGCGTCCGTTGCAATACACCTCGGCGGTGTAGGTTTTATCGACCAGCGCCTTCAGATCAGCCGACGGGATATCATCTACAAATTTCGAGAGAATGGCGAACGCCAGTTCGGCATACGAATACTCGCGCCATTGGTCGAGTTCCGCGCGCGTCACTTGCGGATACGCTTCAGGAAGATAGAGCCCGCCATCGGGAGCCAAACCCCCGAGGAGAATTTCGGTGAAGGATTTTTTCTGCGACTGAAGGGCGTCGCCCCGAGTGGATATGTAGCGCATTGCGGACGGATGGAGATTACCGACAGAAAAGAAGAGTGCGCGAGTTTACCACGCCCCTTCTCTCGCACCTCCTAATCCCGCAGAGGCGGGATCATCCTGCCACGACACGATTTTTGCCTGCCCGTTTGGCCATGTAGGTTGCCGCGTCGGCGCGCCGAATGGCCTCATCCAGCGACTCCGAGCCATCGTGGCTGACCACACCGGCGCTGAAGGTTATCTGCTGATCAAGACCTGGGACCTCATGCGAAGAAACCTCGCGGAGAAAGCGGCCGGCTGCAGTCGAGGCAGCCGCAGCCGACGTATCTGGAAGCAGCATGAGGAATTCTTCCCCTCCGAAGCGGCACAGAACATCGGAAGGACGCATCGTCGCTTGCAGCACGCTGACCAGATGCGCGAGTGCACGATCGCCCGCAAGATGCCCGTAGCGATCGTTAAGCGCCTTGAAATCGTCAAGATCGATCATGACCAAAGCAAGATGACCACCACGACGGCGAACACGAGCCACCTCTGCAGCGTAGGACCGCTCAAAACCACGACGATTCAAGACACCCGTCAACGAATCGGTAAACGCTGCGTTCGTGGCTTCTTCGAGGGCCGCTTCCAATTCGGCGATGCGCATCTCCGCAGCGAGCAATTCAAGCATGCCGGCCTCACGGACTACATCTTCAGCCAAACCAAGCAACCGCTTTGGTGCGACAGTATTCGTCTGATCGGGACGTTCCCTGTGCAGACGGCACGCTACCGGTAGAACGGAACGCCGATGCAGGCGGCGCGATGCTGGCCGATTTGACTGTAACGACGGCATGGAGTTGCGACTCATATTTCCCCACTCTTCAACGCTTCTGTAAATCCGGTTCGGATTTGTAAACGAGTTATCGGAAGTCGCGGGAAATACTTTAGGTATTTTTTATAAAAACGATGTAACTTTTTGTTTTTATTGAACAACAAATTCAGAATAACTGAATTTAAAAACGAAACGCACCCCTGCACATGCCGGGATGCGTAGCGACCACTTAGCTCCCTTCGCTGCGCTGTGCGCGACGGCGCTCATGCTCCGAAAGGAAACGCTTGCGGATACGGATACTCTTCGGTGTGATTTCGACGAGTTCATCGTCGTCGATAAATTCGACGGCGGATTCAAGCGTGAGTTGAACCGGCGTTATCAGGCGCACAGCCTCGTCAGTGCCGGATGCCCGAACGTTGGTCAACTGCTTGCCCTTGATCGGATTGACCACGAGGTCGTTCTCGCGCGAGTGGATGCCGATGACCATGCCTTCGTAGAGGCGATCGCCCGGAATGACGAACATACGGCCGCGATCCTGCAGTTTCCACAGCGCGTAAGCGACCGCCTCGCCGTGCTCCGCCGAAATCAGCACACCATTGCGGCGACCGGGGATGTCACCCTTGACCGGAGCGTAATCGTCGAAGACGTGGCTCATCAGGCCGGTGCCGCGGGTCAGGTTCATGAACTCGCCCTGGAAGCCGATCAACCCGCGTGCCGGAACGCGGTATTCGAGACGAACGCGCCCGCGCCCGTCGGAGATCATGTCGACCAGATCGCCCTTGCGATAACCTAGCGCCTCCATGACGCCACCCTGGTGTGACTCCTCAACGTCGAGCGTGAGCATTTCGTAAGGCTCGCACTGCTCGCCATCGATGGTTTTGAAAATAACCTTTGGCCGGCCGACTGCCAGTTCGTAGCCCTCACGACGCATCGTTTCGAGCAGGATCGTCAGGTGCAGTTCGCCGCGCCCGGAAACGAGGAATGAGTCCGTGTCGGAGGTATCCTCAACACGTAGCGCCATATTGGTCAACAGTTCCTTGTGCAGACGCTCGCGGATCTGGCGGCTGGTGACGAACTTGCCTTCGGTGCCGGCGTACGGCGACTGGTTAACCATGAATGTCATGTTCAGCGTCGGCTCGTCAATCTTGAGCATCGGCAGCGCCTCAGGCGATGCGGTGTCGGTAATCGTGCAGCCGATCGACAACTCCTCGATGCCGGTAACCAGCACGATGTCACCAGCGACAGCCTCTTCCATCGGCACACGTTCAAGACCGCGGAAACCGAAAACCTGATTCACCTTGGCATTTTTCGGCGCACCATGTTCGAATTTTCCGTCGGCGTCGGGCTGCCCGTACATCACCGTGATCTGCTGGGCGGGCTTCAGCTTGCCACGTTGGACGCGGCCAATACCGATGCGTCCGACATAGGAGGAGTAATCAAGCGCGGCGATCTGCAACTGCAGCGGACCTTCAACATTGTCAGCCTCGGGGGCCGGCACATATTTCAGGATCGCCTCGAACATCGGGCGCATGTCGCTTCCCGGGTTCTTCAGATCGGTCGTCGCGTAACCATTGATCGCGGAGGCGTAAATCACCGGGAAATCGAGTTGCTCATCTGTTGCACCGAGCTTGTCGAACAGGTCGAAGGTGTTATCGACCACCCAATCGGGACGCGAACCATCCCGGTCGATCTTGTTGACCACGACGATCGGCTTCAGTCCAAGCGCCAGCGCCTTCTTGGTTACGAAGCGCGTCTGCGGCATCGGCCCTTCGACCGCATCGACCAGTAGCAGTACGCCATCGACCATGCCCAGCACCCGCTCGACCTCGCCGCCGAAGTCGGCATGCCCCGGCGTATCGACGATGTTGATATGCACACCTTCGTAATCAACCGCCAGGTTCTTGGCAAGAATGGTGATGCCACGTTCCTTTTCGAGGTCATTCGAATCCATGACCCGTTCGGCTACGTGCTGGTGCGCGGCGAAGGTACCCGCCTGCTGCAACAGTTTGTCGACGAGGGTGGTCTTGCCGTGGTCGACGTGGGC
>QKII01000125.1 GCA_003249625.1 Propionivibrio sp.
GAATCTTTTCCATCGCCACCCCTTACAGCACTTCAGGCGCCAGCGACACGATCTTCATGAATCGCTCGCTACGAAGTTCGCGCGTAACCGGCCCGAAAATACGGGTTCCGATAGGCTCCAGCTTGTTGTTCAACAGCACTGCCGCGTTGTTGTCAAACTTTACCAGTGAGCCGTCCGGCCGACGAACACCCTTTGCCGTGCGCACAACCACAGCATTGTAGACGTCACCTTTCTTTACCCGGCCTCTCGGCGCAGCATCCTTGATGCTCACCTTGACAATATCGCCAACGCTCGCATAGCGGCGCTTCGAGCCACCCAGCACTTTGATACACATAACCGAACGCGCGCCTGTGTTGTCGGCAACGTCCAGAACCGTCTGCATCTGAATCATTTATGTCTCCAACTTGTCCCGCCAGTGCGGTCAGTCTTGGAACCCCGAAGGGCAAGAACGCCCGACGTAAGAAGTCGGGCGCGAGGGACAAGCATTATATCCGATTTTTAGTGAAACACAAGCCTAAATCGCGATCGCCTTTTCGAGCAGCTTGGTAACCGCCCAGGACTTGGTCTTTGACAAAGGACGCGCTTCCTGAATTTCCACGAGGTCACCGGCCTTCGCCTGGTTATCCTCGTTGTGCGCGTGATATTTCTTGGAGCGCACGATGATCTTGTCGTAGATCGGGTGCTTAACTCGACGCTCAACGAGGACCGTGACGGTCTTGTCCATCTTGTCGCTGACAACACGCCCGACCAGGGCACGTCTTCTGATTTCTTGGCTCATTGTTGCACCGCCTTTTCACGAAGAAGAGTGCGAACGCGCGCGATATCCCGGCGCACCTTGCCGATCTGGCTGAGGTTGGTTAACTGCTGCGTCGCCTTTTGCATGCGCAGATTGAACTGGGCCTTCAGGAGCTCAAGAAGCTCCTTGTTCAATTCATCAACGCTTTTCGCTCTTAGTTCACTGGCTTTCATTTCTCACCCTACGATTCGGGTTACAAACGTCGTCGGGATGGGCAGCTTTGCCGCAGCAAGCGCAAACGCTTCACGCGCCAGCGTCTCGGCGACGCCATCCATTTCGTACAACATCTTGCCGGGCTGAATCTCGGCAACGTAGTACTCCGGATTACCCTTACCGTTACCCATACGGACTTCAGCGGGCTTCTTGGAGATAGGCTTGTCCGGGAAAATCCGGATCCAGATTCGCCCACCCCGCTTGATATGCCGGGTCATCGCGCGACGCGCCGCCTCAATCTGACGGGCAGTCAAACGACCGCGCCCAGTCGCCTTGAGGCCGAACTCGCCGAAACTCACTTTCGTGCCGCGTGTAGCCAGACCGGTATTCCGGCCCTTTTGCTCCTTGCGGTACTTTCTTCTAGTTGGCTGCAGCATCAGTCGTTCCTGCCTTTCTTACTCGTTTGGCCGGCGCCTTGGCGTCTGTAGCAGCGCCATCGACAGCCGACTCACCATTGCCCCTTACGGCGCGCTTCGCACGCTCCGCCTCGCCGGACGGCTTGCCGGTGCGCCGCGGCCGACGGCCCGGCTCTTCGGAAGACGGCGAATCGGTTGCAGCGGTTTCAGCCGCTTCGTCACGATTGAGAACCTCGCCCTTGAACACCCAGACCTTGACACCAATGATGCCGTAGGTCGTAAGTGCTTCGGAGGTCGCGTAATCGATATCTGCGCGCAGCGTATGCAGCGGCACACGCCCTTCACGATACCATTCGCGCCGAGCGATTTCCGCTCCGTTCAGACGCCCGGAGCTCATGATCTTGATCCCTTGGGCTCCAAGCCGCATCGCGTTCTGCATTGCACGTTTCATCGCACGACGGAACATGATGCGCTTCTCGAGCTGCTGCGTGATCGAATCGGCGATCAGCTGCGCATCGAGTTCAGGTTTGCGGATCTCTTCGATGCTGACATGCACCGGAACACGCATGATCTGCTGCAACGCCGTACGGAGCTGATCGATGTCCTCACCCTTCTTGCCGATGACAACACCCGGGCGTGCCGAGAAAACGGTTACACGCGCGTTCCTAGCCGGACGTTCGATCAATACGCGTCCTACGGAGGCGTGCTTGAGCTTCTTCTTGAGGTAATCACGAACCTGAACGTCTTCGTTCAGCATCGTCGAGTAGTTTTTGCTGTTGGCGTACCAGCGCGACGACCAATCGCGCGTCACAGACAGCCGGAAGCCGGTCGGATGAATTTTCTGTCCCATTTCTTTTCCTTAGTTTCCGACGGTCAAGAAAATATGACAGGTCGGCTTGACGATCCTGTTGCCACGCCCCTTGGCACGGGCGGTGAAGCGCTTGAGCACCATGCCCTTCTCGACATAGACGCTCTTGACTTTCAGCTCGTCGATGTCAGCACCGTCATTGTGTTCAGCATTGGCAATCGCCGACTCAAGCACCTTCTTCATGATCCCAGCACCCTTTTTGGGGCTGAACGTCAGGATGTTGAGCGCTTTATCCACAGGCAATCCGCGGATCTGGTCGGCAACCAGCCGACCCTTTTGGTCGGAGAGCCGAACGCCGCGCAAAATAGCACGTGTTTCCATATCCATTCCTTTACTTCTTCGCCTTCTTGCCGGCGGTGTGGCCTTTGAACGTACGGGTCAGCGAAAACTCACCCAGCTTATGCCCGACCATGTTTTCAGTAACGTAGACCGGAATGTGCTGCTTGCCGTTATGCACCGCAATCGTCAGACCAACAAAATCCGGCAGCACCGTGGAGCGGCGCGACCATGTCTTGATCGGGCGCTTGTCGCTGGTTGCACGAACCGTCTCGATCTTCTTGAGCAAATGGGCATCGACAAACGGGCCCTTTTTAATGGAACGTCCCATAGTTCTCTATCCCTTAGCGTTTATGACGGCGCTGCACGATCATCGAGGTCGTACGCTTGTTGCTGCGAGTGCGATATCCCTTGGTCTTCTGACCCCACGGAGTTACTTGCGGCATACCGGATGCAGTACGCCCTTCACCACCACCGTGCGGGTGATCCACCGGATTCATGACCACGCCACGGACCGTCGGACGAATTCCGCGCCAACGGTTCGCACCGGCCTTGCCGATGGAACGCAGGCTGTGCTCTTCATTGCCGACCTCACCAATGGTCGCGCGGCACTCGACATGCACGCGGCGAATCTCGCCGGAGCGCAGCCGGACTTGCGCATAAACGCCTTCGCGAGCGAGCAACTGCGCAGAGGTTCCAGCCGATCGTGCGAGCTGCGCGCCCTTACCGGGGATCATCTCGACGCAGTGAATCGTCGTACCGACCGGGATATTGCGGATCGGCAATGCGTTTCCGGCCTTGATCGGCGCTTCGGAACCACTGACGACCTGCTGGCCAACCACCAGACCCTTCGGCGCGACGACGTAGCGACGCTCGCCGTCCGCGTAGCACAGCAGTGCGATGTTGGCGGTACGGTTCGGATCGTACTCAATACGCTCGACCTTCGCGGGGATCCCATCCTTGTTGCGCTTGAAGTCGATGAGGCGATAGTGCTGCTTGTGCCCGCCACCCTGATGGCGCGTGGTCACTCGACCGTTGTTGTTGCGGCCGGCGTTCTTGGACTGCGACTCAACCAGAGCGGCATGCGGCGCGCCCTTATGCAAGTTGGCGTTGACGACCTTGACGACTGCACGACGACCAGGCGAAGTCGGTTTTACTTTGACGAGTGCCATTACACAGCCCCTCCATCAACGAAATTAATCTCCTGGCCCGGCTTCAAGCTCACATACGCCTTCTTCCAGCCCTTGCGGCTTCCCATGTGGCGACCAAACCGCTTCTGCTTGCCTTTCACATTGGCAATCTGAACCGACTCGACGGCCACCTTGAACAGCAACTCCACCGCAGCCTTGACCTCGGGCTTCGTCGCATCGGACGCAACCCGGAAAATAACCTGCTCGTTCTTGTCCGCGACGTAGGTCGCCTTCTCAGAAATCTGAGGAGCAAGCAAAACTTGCATCAAACGCTGTTGATTCATCCCAGAATCTCCTCAAACTTGGCGACGGCACTCTTCG
>QKII01000488.1 GCA_003249625.1 Propionivibrio sp.
GTCGTTGGCCGGCGTCATCCTGCGCATGAAGTCGCTGCGCTTGGGGGACGTCGAGAAATTCCCGTTCATCGAGGCGCCGCCGCCCAAGGCGATCAGCGACGGCTACCAGCTGTTGCTGGAACTGGGTGCGGTAACGGAAGAGCGAGCGCTCACCCCGGTCGGAAACGAGCTGGCCAAGATGCCGCTCGACCCGCGCGTGGCGCGCATGATCGTTGCCGCGCGCGACGAGGGTTGTTTGAAGGAAATGCTGGTCATTGCCGCCGCGCTGACAGTGCAGGATCCGCGCGAGCGGCCGCAGGAAAAGCAGGGAACGGCCGATGCTGCGCACAAGAAATTCGCTGATGAAAAATCGGAATTTCTTTCCTGGCTCAAGCTCTGGCAATGGTACGAAGGCGAGCTGGAACACAAGAAGTCACAGCGTAAGCTGGTGCAGGCCTGCCACGCCAACTTCCTTTCAGCGCTGCGCATGCGGGAGTGGCGCGATATCCACAGTCAGTTGCTTGGCCTTGCCAATGAGCATGATTGGAAGGAAAACCAGATTCCGGCCAACTACGACGCGATCCACCGTGCCCTGCTCTCCGGCCTCTTGGGCAACATCGGCTGCAAGTCGGAGGATTCGGGCCATTACCTCGGCGCGCGCGGCATCAAGTTCCTGATCCATCCGGGGTCGGCACTTTCCAAGAAGGCGGGCAAGTGGATCGCGGCAGCCGAGATCACCGAGACGTCTAAACTCTTCGCCCGTTGCGTGGCGCGCATCGAGCCGGAGTGGCTGGAAAAGGTCGGCGGGCATCTGCTCAAGAAGAGCTATTTCGATCCGCACTGGGAAAAAAAGCCAATGCAGGCCGTCGCCTTCGAGCGTTCGACCCTGTACGGCATCGTCGTCAATCCGAAGAAGCGGGTGAATTATGGGCCGATGAATCCGGCCGAAGCGCGCGAGCTGTTCATCCGCGAGGGATTGGTGGCCGGCGAGATCGCTGAGGAGTATGCGCGGCGCTGGGCGTTCTATAACCACAACCACCAGCTGATGCTCGACATCGAGACGCTCGAACACAAGTCCCGACGCCCCGATGTGCTGGTCGATGACGAACTGATCGTCGCCTTTTACGACCGGCTGATTCCGGAAGACATCACCAACGGCGCCGACTTTGACAAGTGGCGCAAGGAGGCCGAACGGGAAAATCCGAAACTCCTGCACCTCAAACGCGAAGACCTGATGCGCCACGAGGCAGCCGGGGTGACCACCGAGGCCTTCCCACACCAGATCAAACTCGGTGGCGTCGACTTCGAGCTCTCCTACCACTTTGAACCGGGCTCGCCGAAGGACGGGGTGACGATCACAGTGCCGCTGGCGCAACTCAACCAGATCCCGGTGGCACGCTGCGAGTGGCTGGTACCGGGCCTGCTCAAGGAAAAGGTTGTGCAGCTGGTGAAGACCTTGCCGCAGAAGATCCGCTCGAAACTGGTGCCGGTGCCGGAGTTCGCCGCCGAGTTCGTTTCTGCTGTACAGCCTTCTGACAAAGGACTGATTCCCGGGCTGATCCACTACATCCTGCAAACGCGTGGCCTCAACGCGCGCGGCTGGGAAATTACGCCGGACGCGTTCCGTCCGGACGCCTTGCCGGCGCACTTCTCGTTCAACTTCAAGCTGGTTGATGAACACGGTCGGCAGCTCGGGCTCTCGCGCAACCTCGCTGAATTGCGCGGCGAGTGGGGCGGGCAGGCCAAGCAGGAGTTTTCCGATCTGCACGAAACGCCGGCGGAATACGCCGGAATGACTGACTGGTCATTCGGCGAACTGCCGGAACTGATGGAGGTTGATGTCGGCGGCGGGCAGCGGGTCATCGGCTATCCGGGATTGCACGACGACGACGATTCGGTGTCGCTGTGCGTTTTCGACACGCTCGAGGAGGCGCAGGAGGTGCATGCCGCCGGTCTGCTCCGCCTGTTCAGGTTGCAGTTCAAGGAACAGCTCAAGTACTTCGAGAAAAATCTGCCGGGGCTGACGCAGATGGCGATGCAGTACATGGCGCTTGGCTCGCTCGAAGACCTGCGCAAGCAGTTGCTCGACCTGACTTTCGCCCGCGCCTGTCTCGTCGAGCCGTGGCCGAACGACGCAGCCAGTTTCAAGCAGCGCTGCGTCGAGGCCAAGCCCCGTCTCGGTCTGTTGGCGCAGGAAATCTGCCGCCTGGTCGGGCTGGTGCTCACGGAATGGCAGGCTGTGCAGAAGAAGCTGCCGGCGTTCAAGGTGCATGCCGCGGCGGTGCAGGACATCGAGAAGCAGCTTGGCCGGCTGATCGGCAAGCGCTTCATCGCGGAGACGCCGTTCGAGCGCCTGCAGCACTTCCCTCGCTATCTCAAGGCCGTGGCGATGCGCCTCGATAAGCTGCGCAGCAACCCCGCGCGTGATAAACAGCTGATGGCCGAGTACGCGCCGCTATGGACCAACTACGAGCGCCGCGCAATCCTGCTGGCGAAGCAGGGCGTGGCGAATCAGCATGTGGAGCAGTTCCGCTGGATGCTGGAGGAATTGCGCGTGCAGCTGTTCGCGCAGGAATTGCGCACGCCGGCGCCGGTGTCGGTCAAGCGGCTGCAGAAAATGTGGGAAACCATTTGACGACATCGGCGGCGTAGGCGACGCCGGGAACGAAAGTTCGTTCGCTCAGTCTAGACCGACTTCATGTTGCAGACCTACAACAACGAATGGAGGCGTCATGAACGAGCTGTGCAAGCTGTCAGGAGAAGTCTTTTATCCCGATTCCGTCGCCGCTGCGGCGGCACACGTTCCCGACGATGAGGCTCTGCGGATCGCGGCGGCTGCCGATCCGTTGGGTTTCTGGGCCGACCGTGCGGCCGAACTGGAGTGGTACAAGCCGTGGGACAAGGTGCTCGACGACTCGAACGCGCCGTTCTTCAAGTGGTTCACCGGGGCGAGCACCAACATCGTCCACAACTGCATCGACCGCCACCTGTCAGGGCCGTATCGCAACAAGCTGGCATTGATCTGGGTCGGCGAGAACGGCACCGATCACCAGACATTCTCGTACTTCAGCCTCAACCGCGAAGTCACAAAGATGGCCAACGTGCTGAAGGCGATGGGCGTCGGCAAGGGCGACCGGGTGACGATCTACCTGCCGCGCATTCCCGAGGTGGTCTTCGCCATGCTGGCCTGTGCCAAGCTCGGAGCGATCCACTCGGTGATCTTCGCCGGCTTTTCGGCCGACGCGCTGCAGGATCGCATCGGCGATTCCGAGTCGAAGCTGGTCATCACTGCCGACGGTTCGTGGGTCAATGGCAGTGTCTTCAAGTTGAAGGACATCGTCGACGAGGCGCTGCGCTTCAGTCCAACCGTGGAGAACGTTATCGTTGTCAGGCGCACGGGGCACGAGGTGACGATGGACCCGCTGCGCGATCACTGGTACCACGATTTGACTGCTTTGCCGATCGCCAAGGGGCCGTGTGCGACTGAGCGGATGGATGCGGAGGACACGTTGTTCATCCTCTATACCTCGGGTTCGACCGGCAAGCCGAAGGCAATCCTGCATACGCATGGTGGCTATATGGTCGGTACTTACACGACGTTGAAATACGCGTTCGACATTCGTGACGAGGACCGCTGGTGGTGCACAGCGGATCCGGGCTGGATTACCGGGCACTCTTATCTCGTTTATGGTCCGCTGCTGACCGGAGCAACGGCGTTCATGTTCGAGGGCGGGCCGACCTATCCGTATCCGAACCGCTGGTGGCAGTTGATCGAGTACTACGGCATCACCACGTTCTACACGGCGCCGACGGCGATCCGTTCGTTGATGCGCTTTGGCGAGGCGTGGCCGAATCGGCACGATCTGTCGAGCCTGCGCCTGCTCGGGTCGGTCGGCGAACCCATCAATCCCGAGGCCTGGCACTGGTTCCATAGTGTTATCGGCAAGGGGCAATGCCCCATCATTGACACCTGGTGGCAGACCGAAACCGGCATGTTCCAGATTTGTCCGACGCCGTCGAT